>WRBE01000091.1 GCA_009779845.1 Oscillospiraceae bacterium | reverse complement strand
CCGGATACCGATACGTTGTCAAACAGGTTACGTGCACCGCCGCGCTGATACTGGTTTTGTAGCGCCGCCGCAGCGCCGGTAGCTGTCAGTAAGTTGCGTTGTGCCGGGATGTTCGTAGCGAACACAGCACGATTCCGGCCTTCCGGCAAGTCTTGCAACGCTTCGATGATGTCTGCTTCTGTGACGTTCCCGCCAATTACAGGCACAGTGGTTCCATCAATCGGATCGCCGCCAATTTCCGGGCGAGCCATGGTAATGCGGCCTTCGTTACCGTTGAACAGGTTCGGGTGGTAGTTTGTCTCTGTCATGTTGCCCCAGTTTACAAGCTGATCGTCATAAGTGACATCCATCAGCATATCCGGAGCAAGACCTTCGCTGTTGAACTCTTCCGTCCAAGAGAGAGGCGGTTGCAGACCACCTTCGTAGCTGCCGCCCCACTGGAACTCGTTGGCGGCTTCTCTATCGCTGGTCGTGTCGAATTCAATTACGAGGGGTGTATCGGTGTGTGCAAACAGGAGTTCCGGACCGATGTCCATTTGACCCCAGTTTTCACCGTTCACGCGCAGACCGTCAAAGAATACGTTGTAACGGCCGTCTGCGTCATGGGCTTGGATGTGAATGGGTCTGTGTGCGCCGATTGGATTAATGGTAACATCCGGGAACTTCGGCGTGGTGAGTGTCATGTGGCCACTACCCATATTGAGAGACATGAGGCCTAACACGCTGAGGTAGTAGAAGGATGATTTCGCACCATTGTCTTCTTCACCGAGGTATGCACGATGAACACCGGCGCCGTTGAAGCCGCGGTTGAGCATAGTATGTACCCAATAGCTGGCCATCTCCGGACGGTCAGAGTAGAGGTACATGAATGGTACGTGGTAGGCCGTTTGGTTGTTGCTGCCGAATTGGCCCATCTTTACCTCACGCTTACCGGGGATTTCGTGAATCCAGCCGCCGTAGCCGCCACCGAACACGTTATTGGTATCGGTCATGAGCCAGTCCATGTAGTTGCCGAGGGCCGCCGGGCCGCCATGCACATTGGCTAGGCCGACGCCGTCTTGCATAACCATGATGGCGAAGGGGAAGGCGTTCTCTTCTGTGTAGCCCCAGCCCCAAATCCACGGACACCAGTCACGTGCGGGCTGACCGCCACCGTCACCGGGGCCGACTGCGCCGCTGGGACGCAGGTTTGCCCAAGAACCGTCACGGTATCTCTGGCGTGCAAAGGGCGTGATGATGTATTGACCGCTCTCGTCTAGCACGTCTTCTGGAATATCTCTAACCCATGACGGTAGACGAACAGGTGTCGGGTTCATGGTATTTTGGAAATAGACGGCACGGTTTCCGAAGTAAACCTGCTCTGCTCTGAAATCTCTGTAGATATCGGAAGTTGTGAGACCACCGTCTGCGATATACTGGTCCGCCATACGGCCTGCCGCATGGGAAAGACCACTGTCATTGGTGAAGCCTTCTAAGGTCCAAGCGACACCTCTATCGCCACCGCCGCCGATGGGTGCGGAAGCGTTCCACGGCGTCCAGCCACGGAAAATGGACTCTTGCAAGCCTTTCCGGCCGCCTTGCGGGTTGGCACGAGAGACAACCGTTGCAGACTTCCGGCCGGAGGCCAACCCGTCTTCTTGCTCAAACTCGATGCCGCGCATAATCAGTTCAGCTAGAATAACGTCAGAACTGGTCATAACCATAAGGTCGGCGTTACCGGGGTTGTTCCAGCGCGGAATCGCGAAGTTACCACGGCTGTCTTGGTCGGTAAAGTGAGAAACCCAACCGTCTGCCAGTGTACCGGTCAATTCCGGCCACAGGAGGGAAACGCCGCCCCACTTGGTTCTAAAGGTGTCCCAGAAGCCTTCGTTGTAAACGAATACACCGTCCCTAATGACAGGCGCAGCCGCCGTGCCACGATAGGGGGTAACATGCCGATATACCGGATTTGCATTCGCTTCCGCTACTGTACCTGTGGCCACATTTTCGTGCTTTGTGGTCGGGTACATGATCGAGCGTTGAATTTTGGAGTACAGGTCAACCAAATCCCAATAGTTGATCCAGCAGTCTTCATCGACGCCGATATCGTTTACGATAACTGTTTCAAGCATCTCTTCCCAAATGTCATATGCTTCGACAAAAATCTCATCAAACCATCTGTCACTGTCACCGATGCCGATTTCCAGCTCTAGATTCCGCTGGGCTTGCTCTGCGCTCATCCAAGAGGTTGCCACACGCATCTCAATGACTGTTTCGCCGTTGGGATTGAGCGGGAATGTCGCTATACTACGGGCAGAGGTTGCGCCGTTGGCCAGTGTGGTCGTGATAAAGCTGGTCGGTGCTGTATCGAACTCACCGTACATCCACATACGACCTGCGCCGGAGTTTGCAAATTGTGTGCGGGAATTGTTTCCTCCCAAGCTAAAGCCGATTTCGTTTGTATCGGTTACGAACGCCGTCCAAGTTTGGCCGCCGTCGTCTTCATTCGGGAACGTAGCGGTTCTGCCGGACAGCATCCCGGCAACCGTGTCAGACTCTCCATGTCTGTTGTTCGTGGGAGAGCCGAAAATGATGTTCGCCGCATCTGCGTCTTCCGGGAAGGTGAAACGCATGACTGCACCGCGCATCGTCGGCGTTACTTCCATCTGAACGCCCGGTGCCT
>WRBE01000090.1 GCA_009779845.1 Oscillospiraceae bacterium | reverse complement strand
GGTTTGCCTCTGCGATGGCAGCTATGGTGCCACCGTCCGCCACTGTCGCGGGCGGCGTGAACTCTCCTGACCATGCCCCGCCAACAAGCGCCCAACTGATCGTGTGGGGGGCGGGGGGCGGTGCAAAGCGGGCAAACAGTCTGATATTACGCGTGATCGGCATATCAAAATCAACCGGCATATCGCTTGGGCCGGGGTGTTCCACTAGATACCAGCCCAAGAAGTTGTAGTCGGGTCGATATGGTGTTGGTATATCCGCCGGATTGATGCGCGCTCCGTCCGCAACTCGAATTACCTCTTCGCCAAAGGTGACTGCCCAAGAAAGACCGCCAAACGCTCTGAACCTAGCCAAGCTTGCATGGCCTAAAATCCCTGCTGTAATTTCAATGCGCAAGTACCGCGCTGTAATTGGCTGATCCAATGGCACATAGACGGTTCCTGGCACTGCCCCTGCTGATGCAAAGGTCGGCAAAGCTTGCTCAAATTGCCAGCTCGCACTCGGCAGGAATTCTGCATTGCCCGGCCATGTATCGGCCAGCGATGCATGGGATTGTATGTTGCCTGCTAAGATAACGCCGTTCGTTCCTCCAACAGCACGCCTGCACAGGGCTATTTCATGAATTTCAACTTCTTCTCCAAAGTCAAATTCTAAGAAGAGTGGGAAGGCGTTCGGCCCTGTAATCCCGCCGCCGGCACCCCACCTCGAATGCCAGTGTGTGTTTAGAGCATCGTCTAAGACACGCCAATATTCTCCGCCGGCATTATTGAGTTCCGCTGTTGACCATGAGTTTGCGCGCACGGCGGTTGGCGTAATTCTGCCCCCGCGTGGACGTAAAAACCCATCCATCCATTCCATGCGTTCTTCGAGCCAACTTACAAGAAAATCAACTTGCCCCTGAAATGTGGTGATCCCTCGAACAGTCGGTGATGTGCGCCATATGTATCTACCTAATACATCCCAACGCTCGAAATTACGCTCAAAGCAGTCGGCATAGGTTTCTGCCATATATTGAATGTGTGCGATTGCGGCGGCTACTTCCCTATCCCTGATTTCATTCCAGCGATCGTGGGTCATTGCGCTAAACCAGTCTGCACGCATAAGGTCTCTAAACCATACATTTTGCGTGGCGACCCATGCGCCTTGCGGCGAGTAATCAGGATAAAAATCGGCGCGTGTGTTTCCTGAAGACTGATCAAAATCCCAAAGAGGGCCAGCAAACAATTTCGGTCCGGTTTCTGTCTGCCGGACTGTGAAGAACAGGCTCGAGAAGTTAATGTCCGCATTTTTATAAAGCTCGTTCACT
The DNA here is from genome assembly GCA_009779845.1 of Oscillospiraceae bacterium. Taxonomy (GTDB): domain Bacteria; phylum Bacillota; class Clostridia; order Oscillospirales; family Oscillospiraceae; genus WRAB01. The sequence goes on along the minus strand of WRBE01000090.1, from coordinate 1,524 downwards.
AAGTAAAAATCAATGAAGGAGGCTATATCGACCATTTCCGCAACTTCTGCATAGTCCCCACGGGCAAAACGAGCAGTTGCCTCACGCACAAAGTCACGTAGCCATGCAACATGTGGGTTGCTTTGCATCTGGGCGTATGTCGTAAAGGGAATGTCAGGAAATGATAATTCAAAATATGTCCCTGCGGCACTAAAATAGCGGTCTGTGGCCGGTGGTGGATGCCTGCACCATTCGAAGAAATACTCAGAAGCCGATGGGTCAGCGGGGTCATGGGTAAGTCCAAGGATGTAAGGCGTTGCGTCATGCCTGTGGTTCGATTGCATGTAGACACCGCGATATTCTCCGCCCATGTATAAGTGCACAAAGCGATGATCAGGTGTATAGTCGAAGTTACCCAGCGAATTTCCTAAGTGAAACGCTGAAAAATTACGCATTTGCGAATGATCAATTGCATTTGCAATCAGCGTCCAATTACGTGCTGTAACGTCACTTCCAAATATAGAACGTGCTTGTGGGAACCTTAACCGATACGGACGTTTTTCGCCCATATTACGCCATGTAGAGTTTCCACGCCCACGAATATCGACTGGGGCATCTTCAAATTCCCATTCGGATTCCGTATCTCTGATTGAAATACGCGTTGGCGTCCATCTGTCCCTATGTACACCGACACCCAGTATCGGGCTGTCATGGGGCTCTGCCGCTTGGTCAATGTGTATAGACGGAAACCGTTGTCTCTGCGGATCATCGTTTGAACGCTGAACGGGGTATGCGCTTAAATCCATAGCTACATCTGTTGTATTATATAGTTCGACGGAACTGTTGGAAATCGCATCGGCGGGCAGGCGTCCGAACGCTTCTTGCCCAATGGCCTCCTCTGCGGCAAACGCACCCGGGGTCAGCGGGGCCATTAGGCCAAGGAGCATCAGAATTGCCAAAACCAAGCTAATTGCTTTTCTTTGGGTGCGCATAAATATATACCTCCTGTAGGGGTTTCTCGTTGTATTCAGATCATTGTGTCAAACATAATTGACATGAGCTTCCGGAAAGAGTAGCACCTAGGTCGGTGCGTAATGTTTGGTTTTGCACAAAGCGGCACACACCAAGATTGGGGTGCGCCGCTTTGCAACTTACTTTTTTACACTTTTGTTTCGATTCCACCACATCTGGTGGTTTCGGCGAATCTACTACCCCACAATCGCCTTCCCGCTAATGCTCTCACCACCTCTAGTCAAATAGTGGTCATTCGTAGCACCCAGCACGGATGCAAAGTACCATGCATCGTCTGTCACATCCGGGAAGTTCCGCGCGTCGGCTATGTCTAACTCTTCCAACGCCTCCAGTGCGGCGCGGCTGTCGATGCGGCCTAGGATACGGTTCACCGCTGTCGCTACCTCCGCACGAGAAATGTTGGCGCGGGGGCGGAAGTCGCCTTGGGTGTCGCCGACCATCCAGCCTTCGGTGAAGGTCGTGTACACCAGGTGCGCGGCCCAGCCGCTGATGGCGTCTACATCCAAGAACGGC
>WRBE01000089.1 GCA_009779845.1 Oscillospiraceae bacterium | reverse complement strand
TTGGACATATAAGCGTTGGACAAGTTCAAAATCATCGCTACAATCTCAGCATCAAACAATTTATTTTTATGGTAAAACGTCAGTTACTAAATTTAAGACTCTATTTACAGAATACTCACCAACTACTAATATCGACCAGATCTTACAAAACAGAGTGAGAGATGAAAATGGAAAAACAAAATATAAGACTGATGAAAATGGTGTAGTTGAAGTTGCCAGTGACAAGAGAGGAGTTCCATTGGGAGATGTTTGGGAGATTCCCTACTTGAACCCGAAAGCAAAAGAGAGAGTTGGATATCCTACTCAAAAACCCATTTTACTTTTAGAAAAAATCATCGAAATTTCAACTGATGAAGGGGATCTAGTGCTTGATCCATTTTGTGGTAGCGGAACCACTCTGGTTGCTGCTAAACTAATGAATAGGAAATTTATTGGAATTGATATCTCCAAAGAAGCATGTGAATTGAGTAAAACGAGACTAGCAAATCCTGTAAGAACGGAATCTAATTTACTTAGAAAAGGTAAAAATGCGTACTTAAGCAAATCTGATTTTGAATACAAAGTACTAAATCTCTTAGGTGCAACACCTGTTCAAAGAAATACTGGCATAGATGGTTTTATAAAAATTTCTGAACAAGAACAAGTCATTCCTGTTAAAATTCAAAAGCATACTGAGACGATTCAAGAAGCTGCTTTAAAGCTTTCTAACGCTACTTTTAAAAAAGGATTGACAAAAAAAATTCTAATTAAAACTAGCGAAAAAGAAACGAAAGACCCAATCAGCCTACCGAAAGATGAAAATTTAATTGTTTTGGAAACTTTGAATTTATCTCTACAAAAAGCATTGCAAAGTTCAGCAAGTAATTCAGGGTTAGATTTATTCCCACATACAAGCAACGGAAGAAAATAGCATTTGATTTGTTTCCGAGAACTAGGCGTTGTGATAAAAATGCAATGACATCAATGCTGTAATCTCAACCCACATGGAATGCATCGCCCTACTCAAGCACATAATGTAGGGGCGAACTGTGTTCTCCCGCGGGGCGGCCAAGGGCCGCCCCTACAACGCTACAAATCTAGGAGGATTCCCCCATGGAACGCATGTATTTCAATCCCGGCTGTGCCCTTTGCCTCTACAAACCCGAAATGGAGCAAAAAATCCTACCATTTCTCCGGCAAGTCTACCCGGACATCGCCCTACATAAAATCTGCTGTCACCACGAACCCGGTCTCGATGGCGAGGCCTGTATCGTCAACATCTGCGCCGGGTGCGACAAGCGCTTTAGCAGCCTATATCCCGGTGTCCGCACCATCTCCCTGTGGGAGGTCTTGGATCAAGCGGATCACTTCCCCTACCCCGATTACCAAGGGCAAACCATGACCATACACGACCCCTGCCCCGTCCGCGAACGCCCGGCAGTCCACACCGCAATCCGTTCCCTGCTGGATAAGATGAACATTAAAGTGGTGGAGGCAAAGCAAAACCGCCAAAACGCCCCCTGCTGCGGGGATGCCTTTTACCCAGATTTCCCCCTCTCCGAAGTCCACGCCAAGATGAAAGCCCGCGCGGACGACATGCCCGTGGAAGAGGTCGTCGTCTACTGCGTCTCCTGCATCAAGGCTATGCACATCGGCGGGAAAACGTCCAGGTACATGGTGGATTTGCTCTTCGGAGAGCCCACCAGCCCCGGCGTATACGACACCGTAGAATGGCACAAGCAGGTACAGGCTTATATTGACGAACATTAGAATAAGGAACTCCCGATGCGATATGCTGCATCGGGAGTTCCTTCTATTTATAGAATACACCTGTAGGGAACGGTTTTAAACCGTTCCGTTCCCCGTTTGTACGGTGGTGATCACGCGGAACGGTTTAGAACCGTTCCCTACACAGGGCGGCCACACAGGGTCGCCCCTACTGTTCTATCTAGGCGGCAAGGTCGCAGAAGTCCATCTCTCTACACCACTATGCATGGTAAAGTGGTGCGTGTGGGACGCTTCCACCACGTAGAAGAAGTACCATCTATCCGAATTCGATACATCCGGGAAGATACGGAGGAGGTCAAAGACAGGTTGGATGCTGCTCATATTCGTCGCACCGCGGCCCAGCACCCGGAAGAATACGGCTGCCGTTTCTGCTCTGGAAATCGGCATACGAGGACGTATTGTCAGAGTACCCGTATCACCGATCATCCAGCCCCGGCGATACACAGTGTACACATAATCCAGCGCCCAGTTCTGGATTTCATCTGCGTCCGGGAATGGGAAATCCCCCGCCGGTAGGATGGGTACACCACTGGCTCTTGCAACCATGGCAGCCAGTTCCTGTCTGGTGATGGGCGCATTGGGCTGGAACGTTCCGTCCGGATAGCCCTCCACAAAGTCATGGGCATAGGCCCAAGCGACATAGCCATAGAACCAGTTGTTGGGTTGCACATCCGGGAAAGATAGTCCCGCCGGTGGTGCGAGTTCTGGCCTAAATTGCGGAATCATAGTGCGCACCAGCATAGCTGTCACTTCCGCTCTGGTGATGGAAGCGTAGGGTCTGAACGTACCGTCTGGGTAACCCATCATAAACCACTCGTGGGCATGATGGTGATTGCCGCCGCCACCGTTGTTGCCGCCAGCCGCCCTCCACTGGGCAGTGAAAACCGTGCCTGCCGGGGGAACCAGCGCATTGACTTGGGCTATCGTGAGTACAGTGGGGTCATCGTCCATCGTCCAACCGATCAGCACATAGCCCGGACGCACGACCGGGGGCTGGGCATTGGCTGCCCCGATGGTAAAGGCCAAGGGGATGGCTTCCACAATATCATCTGGAATACCCCCTACAGTTCCGCCGTCTAGGATAAAGGTAATTTGAATATTTCCGCCAATATAGTTGATATCAAAATTCGTGAGTAAGCTCCCGAATAGAACGTCACCGGAATTAATAGGCGGTGCAAAAGGCCCGCTGCTCGCGCTATTACCGGAGAATGTGCCGCTGGCCGCTATAATGTTCGTATAGTAGATAGTGAAATAACTAACCGGGTCGGTATAGCTGAAGTTACTTGTAAAAATCCCGCCCCCATCGCCGGCTGTAGCTGTATTGCCCGTGATCGCACCGCCTGTCATATTAAGCCGTGCACCCGTTGCGGCATCACCTAGGCCGAGCCAGATACCGCCGCCGTCGTTTGCCGCTGTGTTGCCGCTGATCGTACCAGCCTCCATAGTGAAGAGCCCGGCAAGCACACGCACACCACCGCCGTTAGCAGTGGCTGTATTGCCGGTGATCGTACCGCCGCTTATTACACTTGTCTGGTTGCCTTGGATACTCACACCGGCGCCATTCAAAGCCTCATTGGTTTGAATCGTCCCGCCTTCCATCATAAGCGTAGCATCTTGAAGCCAGATACCACCGCCGAGTGCTGTTGCCACATTGCGTTCAACTACACCGTTTTGCTGCAACAAAAAGCGAGCGTTAGAACCATTCACAAATACACCGCCGCCATTTACAGCATTGTTTGCGCGGATATATCCGTCCGTCATGGTGAACGTAGTTCCTCCGCTCACGGCCACACCGCCGCCGCCGTTTGCCGCGTTAGTAGCTGTGTTGTCATAGATCAAACCACCGATCATTCGCGGCGCGATTGTATTCCCGGTGATGGGGTCGGGGGTAGTATCTGTACCGGCGTTTATCAAGGATACACCGCCGCCCACGTTCGCAGTATTGTAGGAATGTCAAACATATTGGACATTGATGAATTCAATAGGAGCTTTCCAGTTGAGTGGACGCATCGGATACTTGTTGGAACGGCGGAGATGGGCAGCGAGCTGGTCTTTGAAATCGTGA
>WRBE01000088.1 GCA_009779845.1 Oscillospiraceae bacterium | reverse complement strand
CTGTCCATGCTCCTGTAGCAAACTCATGCACGGTATCGTAAATCTCCTGTGCTTCCGCCGACTGATTCCAGTCAATCGGATGATTTGGATACGCTGTCACTGACGTACCGACTCCGTCAAGCTCGAAGGTCACCGTGCGGGCGCTGGCGGGGTCTAGCACTGTGACACTCACATCAAAGAACTGGGGCGGTTCAACAGGCCGATGACTGGTACTCGTATTGAATACTCTGACTGTTGCTATATGTGTTCCAACTGCAAGACCTTCTCTTGGCATCACCGTCACATTCGCACTCTGGTTTGGATGTAGCATTGGCGCTGAGGAAGTGCTCAATACAAAGCTGTCTGCATGCGAGCCGGTCAGACCAAAAAAAGTAAATGACAGAATCTCATCGCCTATATTCCTCAAATTCAAAGACAGCGCCGCTGGCGATTGTTCGCCTATATACATTGTGCCAAAATCATGGTCTCCGTTTGGAGTGAGTTCTATACGTATGGGTTCAGCTCCCAAGTAGGCACCAAATGGCATTGTGATCGTGCGCCCCTGTGTTGCATTTGTGAAAATGATGTTCCCCTCATACAGCCCTCTTGGTACATGATCCGCAAACCGCATTTGGTATGTAAAGGTGTGTGTGTCGCCGCTTGAGTCAAAGTCAAGCAGGTGTAAACTAACTCCGCTATGGTCATGGAGATGGTCATTGTAACGCACTTCCGGCACCCATGTGCCGCTGCCCGGATTGTGAATGGTGACTGTCAGCGGGATGCTTTTGCCCTCTCTCACGGCTCCAAAACTCAAAGAAGAAAAATTCTCTTTACGGAATGTCCCTCTAATCGTGTGGTCACCCCATTGGATATAGTTTTGCACAGTGGCAAATGAACTGCTGCTGGTTAACGCGTAATATGGCTGTATAAAACCAGCTCCGATATTGAAGACTGAATTATCTTCTTGCGCAGAAAGTTGTCTCGCTGTATTCATCATCCTCGCGCCGATCTCATGGGGCGGCGCGTCCGGAAACGCCTCCACCATAAGAGCCGCAATTCCGGCGACCACAGGAGACGAAAGAGATGTACCGCCGAGCCGAATGTATCCACTACCAGAATGATCTAGGGTCATTACCGAGTTGCCGGGTGCCAGTATATCCGGACCTATGTGAAACATTCCATGGTCTGGACCACGACTTGAGAAGTCAGAAATCCCATCTCGATTCTCGAAGCCCGGACGATCGCTCCCTGCCTGACCGGAACCGGCAGTAATAAACAGCCCAGACTGACCTGAGACAGAAAAAGAACCAAGATGACCACCATTGCCAGCCCCAGTAACAAAAACGATACCGTCCAAAACAGCTAAACTTATTGCGTATCTTGCAGAATTGAACAAAGTGCCAATCGTAACACTCATGTTCATAACATCTACATTCACCCGGTGAGCAGCCTCTATACCCGCTGTCCCAGTTGAAAAATTCCAAAGCTCAACCTCCGGTGCCATTGCGATGAGAGGCCCTGCCACTTGCGTCCCATGACCTCTGGCAGGGTCAATTGTACGCTGCTCTCCGCGTAGTCGCCCTGTTGTCGGGTCAAGGAAATCCTGAAACCGTTCGTGCGCATAGTTGATTTGACTATCTATAATAGCAACCCGCACAGGGCGCGTATGTTCACCGCATCCACCGCAAGGATCGCGCCGGTTGCATCGCATTTGTCCGCCTCTCAGTCCCGGCTCTGTGCGTCCAGGGAGCAACAAGTCATTGTGAATATAGTCCATGTTGAACAAGGCTCTAGCTCCGGCCATGAGCGGATCAGGATCGCCGCCCACTGCCATGATCAAGTCAGTGTCATAGACAATGGGGTCAGGTGGTTCGTGCTCTTCCTTCGGCGTGACTACAAATACTTCGGGCAGTAATGCAATTTGTTCCACCATATACACCGGAGCACGCAGGAATACACCATTAAACAGCCAATAATGTTCACTGATCACTTCAACTTGTGAAGCAGTACGTGTTCTTTCGGCTATTTGCTGATCGAAGTCTGCCCAAAACGTTTCATGTGCTTTTTGCGCTTGTTCTTCAAAATCGCTTTCTGAAGAAGAGCGGAGCAAGGGTTGTTCTTCCTCTCGCATCAGCCGCAGGGCAACAGCGGGCGGCGTTGCAAATTGCACCCCTATTTCTACTAACTCATTGGGGTCAGCGTTCCAGCCCAAGGCAAAGCCCTGCAAGCCCATTGGGCTTTGCAGGGTTTGCGTTAATATCTTTATAGAATCTGGGGCATGATCTGAAAAGGCTTCTGTTGGTACTTCGGCAGTCCCATTGCACCCTGCCAAGGGTACAATGACGAAAATAAGCGCCAATAAAAGTGCAATATACTTTTTGGGTTTTGCGTTCATCATTCTCATCCCTCACTGTGCAGAGTCGCAAACGAGTTTTGGCATTAATACATTATACTAAAATTCTAACTCAGATGTCAATGTTTTTTGTCAGCCGAGGAATGTGCTGGCACCTGTAGGGGCAGACCTTGTGTCTGCCCCATCATCCTTGCCGTTCCAGGCAGACACAAGGTCTGCCCCTACAACGATCAATCAATTTAGATAGCTAGGTCACATCCCATGAGTTCGGCAAACCGATGAAGTAAGGTCCCATCCGTATCCCAACAGGCAAGACCGCTTTCCTCTACCCATGTGACAGCAACATCAAACCACTGATCCAGTGGTACATCGCCGAAGAGGTCACCAAAGGCTACATCTGGTGAACCGAGCAATTGATGCAGCATGGACAAGGCCAGTGCACGGCTGGCTACTTCGTCAAGGGAGAGCGCGGTATCCAGCTCCAGCATGAGTCCAATAGCATCTGTAAACCAGTTTTGATGCTGGAACCCAGCCCTGCCAAGGTTTGAGTAGACATACCGCATGGGCTGTGCAGGTGCGCCTAGGACTGCAAAAAAGCGCAGAGGTTCGTCCCAGGCCTCCAAGTCTCGGTCATGTAGCCATTGGTTCAGCCGCAGGGCATCGAATGAGCTTACAATGCCATTTGCCGGTACTGTTACATTTGCCGCTCTCAAGTTAATTGGATTATTGAAGCGCGGTGGTTCGTCCCAATGTATTAGATCTTGATCATGTAGCCATTGGTTAATCCGGAGGACATCGAGTGAGGTTACTTGATCATCATCATCCGCATCGCCCCAGTGTGAGAAGATCGCTGTGAGAGAAATCACATTGTCACTGCCATAACGCGCAAAGTCTGCTATTGAGAAGGTGAAGTCTGCCGCTCCCAGATCTCGGCCGATTGCACCTACAAGCGGTCTTCTGCGAACGGTACCTACAAGGTGCGGTGCCGTTTCAGCTGGACGGTTTGCCGCGCCATAGTCTAACGCCAGGTCATCGAACCAGCCCCAGAATGCCGCGCCTTGTACAAGGGTGTTTGTCGGAATTTTGTCACCAAGCTAAGATCTATCATTTCAGTTTCCGGCTCCAAGTCCAAAAAATATTTCACCGCCATGTCTGTTTGCGCTTGTGAAACCAGACGAACGTCAGACAGGTCGTACAACTTTTTTAAGGAACATCAGCTTAAGCATCATTTCCAGTTCTTTCGCCGGACGATCGAAATGCCCATTGTAGGGTGACAATGTGGCAGTTGTTTTATGCATACAATTAGAAAAGGCAGGCGCACATTTTCACAAAATGTGCGCCTGCCTTTTCATTGATAAACAAGAAAAACTAGTGTCTTGATTTGTGTGCCTGTAACAAAGATTAGGCAGAGAGACGAACCGTCACGCTGTGTCTAAAGTTGCCGCAGAGCGTGGTTGCGGTGATGACGACAACGCCGCTCGTAGCGCGTGCGGTGACCATGCCAGTATTCGAGTCTACACTTGCCAGTGCCGGACTGCTAGAGGTCCAGCGCACTCCTTGATATGCGTTTGCCGGAAATACGGTCAGTACAGGCGTTACAGTTTGGTTTCTTCTAATGGTTGCGGGAAGAGTGAAGCTGATGCCAAAGGTCGGTGCCGGGGTCACCGTGAAGCTTACATCAAAGGTCTGGGCTGTGATGTTCGCGCCGCCGCTTACCGTCACTGTCGCTGTGTGTGTGCCAACTGGGAGACCAATG
>WRBE01000087.1 GCA_009779845.1 Oscillospiraceae bacterium | reverse complement strand
GGATGGTGTCTGTACGGAGCTAACCGGGTTGGCGCGGTTCACCAAAGAGAGCGGGTTTTCATCGTGGCCTACGCCGCTTGCCGGGGATGGGCCGGGCTGGAAACGGTGCTCGAAAACCAATGTCCAGCGTACGATCCATCGACAATGGAGGCGTGGCGGGACAATACATGTCACCTATTACATGATTTGGGACGGGATTTCACCCATCCAAGCGACGGAATACATCGAAACGATGATGGGCTTTCCGAGCGGATGGACAATCTTAGAGCCTTAGGAAACGCTGTTGTACCGTGGCAGGTCTATCCGATTCTGCGGATGATTGCAACGGTGGAAACAGCGATAAAAGAAAGGAAATGATACATGAAAACACAAAAATATAGCTCACGGCTGATAGCCGTTTTACTGGTGTTGGCCTTACTCTTCGCGGCGGCCCCAATTGCCAATGCTTACACTTTGCAAACCGGGAAGATTACCACGCATTATATCGGCCTCAATGATCATACCGACACAGCGGGGCAGCAGTTGACCGCTAGCACGGAGCGATCTGGCAGCTCATTAGCCGCCCCGGATATTGAGCACCACCGTTTCGTCCGCTACACACAGGAGATCACACACGTCTACTCTCAGCAACACAGACCATATATCATCGGCTTCCCCGATGGTTCGGTTGGCCCTGAGCGAGACATGACCCGTGCTGAGGCCGCGATGGTATTTCACAGAATGTTCTGGTGGGAGAGAGATAGTTCAGACTTCACCAGAAGCAGTCTGTTCACCACCAACACATTCAGGGACGTGTCTCTTGAGGATTGGTTCGGGGAAGCGGTAGAGACCTTGTACAATGCCGGGATTACCAATGGAACACCGGGGGATCAATTCCGCCCCCATGATCCCATTACCCGTCAAGAGTTGGCAGTGATGGCAGCGCGTTTTGACGGTATGCGTTCCACAAGCGCCCGACAAGTATTCTCCGATGTAGAACGTGGTCATTGGGCAACCCCATATATCCATGCCGCCGCGGAGGTCGGCTGGGTGATCGGCTACCCGGACGGCACATTCCGACCGGGAGAACCCATCATCCGTGCCGAGGTTGTGACCTTAATCAATCGCGTGTTAGATCGTACCCTCGCCGCGGAGGATGTCCCGGTTGGTGTGAATCCGTATAATGATCTGGTAAGCTCCTTTTGGGCGTTCGGAGATTTGATTGAGGCCTCGATCTTGCACGATGTAGTCGGCTGGCATGGAACGGTGTTCAATAATGGGCAGATCAATATCATCACAGAACGCTTTGTTGATGTAGATGGCAACGAGCTTCGAGAGCCGATAGTCCGTGCCGGAGAGCTGGAGCACCATCCCCGTGCTTTCGATGGCTATGTCTACTATGGTTATGTCAAAGAAATCACCTTCATCTATGCGTATCACGAGGGTGCTGTAGCTCCCTTTGCCCGAAAGTCGCCCAGCGTGACCGAGGCTGCCGTTGGTGATGTGGTCACCTACACCATCACGGTCGGCAACGCTGTCACCGCGACTTACCCGTGGCGCGGCGTAGTTCTCACGGACGAACTCGACCCCGGTCTAACCTTCCAATTTGGGAGTGTACAGATTGATGGACGCTCTGTACCCTTTAGCTTTGTGGATCGAACCCTAACCGTAGCACTGGGTGACATTGATCCCGGCGATAGTGTCACAGTGACCTTTGCCGCAGTGGTCAACTCCACGGCCTTTGGTCGAACCATCCGCAATGTGGCGATCTTGGAGGGAGACAATGGTGGTTCTGTAGAGGCTCCCGGCGAGGACATCGTGGTAGATGAAGGTGTGACTTGGGCAGAGGTACGCAAGACCGCTGACAGATCCACAGCGAGCGTAGGCGATACGATCACCTATACCGTCCGAGCTACGAATATTGGGTTGGCTACGGGTGACTGGCGCAATGTCGTGATGACGGATGTGATCCCGCAGTATTTGGAGTTTGTGGAAGGCTCTGTGAGCGTCAATGGCTCTACACTCGGTGTAGATAGCAACTTTGCCGCCAACACCCGTGCCCTGACGGTCAGACTGGGCAACCTTGCACCCGGAGAGACGGCGACGGTGACATTCCGCGCTCGTGTATTAGACGGCGCACAAGGTCGGGTCATCAATAATGTGGCTTATCTTACCGGTACGGGTACAGACCGACTTCCTGCCCCGGATGGCGGTGTGGAGATTGACGCAGGAGAACCACGTCCCACAGCGGCGAAGTCGTCCAGCCACAACACGATCCAAGTCGGTGAGCGCGTGACGTATACGATCACCTTGTCTAATGGAGTTGGGGCGACCGCGCCTTGGCGGAATATTGTAGTCAATGACGTACTCCCGGCTGGGTTTTCTTTCGTCAGCGGTAGCGTGATGGTAGACGGCATTTCCCATCCGCATGGCGTAGCGGGACAAGCTCTGACAATCTGGCTGGGCGACATCGCGCCGGGGCAGACGGTCACGATCACCTTCCAAGCCACAGCCTTAGAATCCGGGATGGGACAGACGTGGTACAATGTGGCTACCATTTCCAGCGATAACGCCCCGCAACGGCAGGTGACGGACAGCGGAACAACGATCCCGCGGGAAGAGATGGGTACACCCCAAGGGCCGATTTCAGTCTCAGCGACTAAGACCACGGGGAGGCCTCACGCCTATCCGGGCGAAACGGTGACCTACACTATTACGGCGACCAACCCTGCGGACAATGACCATACTTGGCATAATGTGACCCTGACGGATCTCATTGACACCGGCGCGGTTACATTTATTTCCGGCTCGGTCACGATCAATGGGACACCGGCTAACGCCGCACAACACAGCTATGTGAACCGCTTGCTGACCGTCCGTTTGGGGGATATCTCTCCCGGTCAGACGGTAGTAGTGCAGTTTAATATTGTCGTGAAGTCAGACGCGCATGACACAGTCATCCACAATACTGCTACACTGGTCGGCGCCTCTATGTCCGGCGGGACGCAGGATACAATGGTGCGTGTGAGCGCACAACTGCCTGTACCTTATGATTCTAGACAACCAATCTCCGGGATTCATATGCAGCTGTTTAGAGGCTTTCCGGGTGGGACTTGGAGACCAGAATCTTCCATGACCCGTGCAGAAGCTGCAACTGTGTTCCATAGAATTTTAGTTCGGCCTGCACCCGGCACAGCACCTACGCCACAGGACGTATACCACCAGAGCGGCGGGTTCTATGCGGTAGAGGCGATCCGTTTCTTCCTGACCACAGGGGGCATGAACTTAGACGCGAACGGGAACTTTCGACCAACAGCGCCCATTACTATGCGGGAGTTCAACCAGCTCTCCATGTCGGTAATCGGACGAGCATTGCTACCTGACAGCAACGATCCACTGACACGTATTCTAGCGGCGGGAGCACTAGCTGACGCACAGGGTAGAAGTAGAAATCCGATTACCAATGGTCAACCCTATAACACATTCACAGATGTGCCGCGCAATCATCCGCATTTTGGCTTGGTCATCGGGATTTCAACGGATCACGGCTTTTTCTACGATCTACATGGAAACCAGTGGTGGGAGGCATTCTAAAAAACAAAGTTAGCTAGATTTGGGGCTGCGTTTTCCTCCGAAGTGCGGTATAATATGGGTATTCAGAAACATGGAGGCAATGCCCATGAGAAGGTTCTTAGCCGCAGCCTTGATCGTACTCTTATGTCTTTCACTTATCATCCCGGCGCACGCGCAAAGCACAAGTCAGAATCCTTTCACGGATGTTCAACCCGGTGACTGGTTCTACAACGCTGTGCAATATGTCTTTGACAATGAGATCATGGTTGGTACGTCTCCTACTACCTTTGTGCCGCACGCCGAGCTGAGCCGCGCGATGGTGGTGACGATTCTACACCGCATGGAGGGCGAACCTTCTGTTACCTTCCGACCCATTTTCAACGATGTTGCGCCGGATCGGTGGTACAGCGCTGCCGTTACTTGGGCGTATGACGCAGGGATCGTAGAAGGGATAGGCGGCGGGCGATTTGCGCCGAACAATCCGATCACCAGAGAGCAACTGGCTACTATGATGTACCGTCTCGCGGAAGATCGAGGCTATGATCTCAATGTTCCGGGGAACTTCAGCATGACAGGAATCGCCACAGACGCAAATCTGGTAAGCAGCTGGGCGTATGAAGCTATGTGCTGGGCGAGTTTCAACGGGTTCATCTTCACGATCAACGGAGCATTACACCCGCAGACTTCGGCCAGCAGAGCGGAGACCGCTGTATTTGTGTATCGGTTCTCAGGGCAAGAAGCAGAAACGCCAACACCAGTGCCGACCCCAACGCCCCCGCCGCCAGCTGTGGTGCCACCGAATGCAACGGCAGAAGAATGGCGCATGTTTGAGCATGTCAACGAACTACGAGCAGCGCATAGTGCACCGCCGATCCAGTGGTGTAATTGTTTGGGCGC
>WRBE01000086.1 GCA_009779845.1 Oscillospiraceae bacterium | reverse complement strand
TGCAGATGGGGTCAGCACGCCCCCTGGCGGCGGGATGTATGCCGATTCTAAATACAGCTGATAGTGGACTGTGAAATCACTGCTTACAGCGAACCAGTTTGCCGGACCAAAGCGTGAAAAGTCTACGGTGAGTGTGTTGCCGACCACATTCACATTGGTGTCAGGCACCATGATGGTGCTGCCACCCACTACCACATAGAAGGAATCCGGCATATACGTCATTCTGCTGTCAAAGGTATCTGTAAAGATCGGTGTATTTCCTGCCGGAAGTAGGGGTGTCGGTCTATTCAGCGAATAGCCGCCTCTGATGGTCACGGTGTAGTCAAACAGGCTCGGATCGGCCGAGGCCTGACCTGTTTTGAAGATGGGCCAATAGTCGGCGGTATTCTGTCCGCCTACATCGTTGACACCCCACACGAAGGAACCTGGGCTGTTGACCAAGTAGGCCGCATTTTGCAAGGAAGTGCCATAGGTGGCTTGTAGCGCTGTGATCGCAGAATCAGGGATTGCGACCTGATATTGGATGAGTATCGTCACAGCCTCGTTATACGGCCAGCCGATCAGCCCGCTTCCGCCCAGTTGCGTGGGTAGTTCAGTCATGCCAAAGAAGATCGCCCAGGTGTTGGTATTGCCCGCTGAAGCTGGCACTGGGCCATAGTATTGGAAAGCAGGAATGAGGGGCGGATCTGCCGGGTTGGCGGGTGTCGCCGAAATGGAAAAGTTGTTGATGTTTGCTGTAAAGTCATTGGTTACAGGAATGCCGCCGGGAAAAAGCCCCAAGTCGTCGATGAGCCAGAGCGGCTGCCCCAATAGCCCCGCGGGTATATTCACTACGATTGTATAGTCCACATAGTATCCATTGCCCGGCGTACCGCAGATACCGGATGAAGTTTTCTGGAGGATGCCTCCATACCCGGGCGGGATAAGAGGAACAGTCCCGGTGGCACTGTAGTCATTGCCTAATCCGTCTCCAAAATCGACACGGTTGGTATACGTAATGGGCGGCTGACCCGTAGTGGGCGGGTTGTTAATCTGGGTGTAAAACACGATTTGAATTTGGTAGACTCCGCCTGCGGGTGTCCCGTTCAATCCAACACCAGGTACAAGGAGTGTAAACCCAGTATCCGTTGCGTTTGGTACAATGCCCGCTGTGCCACCATCCTGCGTCACAGAGTTTGAGGAATTATCGAAGTAGGTGACGGCAATATCCGCCAAATTTGACGGGAGCACCAGACCGGAGCCCAATGCATCGGTAATTGTGCCGCCATTAAGCTGCGTTGTGAGGCCGTCGCCGATGGTGATGGTCCATTCGAGTCTATAGAAGGGACTGCTTTCATCTGGCGGAACAAGCGCTCCGGTTTTTGTAATGGGGAATGTTTTTTCCACATAGTCTGTACTTGTATCTTGTTCCGTATCCGTCTGTCCGTCTGACCCGGAACCATTGACCGCGACCAGATTCTGCACCATAAACTGGTATTGCAAGGAGCCGGGGACAAGTCCCGGGTTGTTTGCGATAAACTGTTTCAGGTCAAGAGAATACCGGATGACGATCGAGTCGCCCGTGTTAAGCGTTTCAGCAAAGGTGTAAGAAAACATATTGTACGGCGCATTCGTCCAAGTAACACCCATGGGCATCTCACTGCCGAGCGTGCCGCCGATATCGGCCTCATACATGGGGCTTGAGAACGCGTTAGGTGTGTTGTTGAAGGTGTTACTTCCGGCAATAACCGGAGCATCGTCCAATATGATGTTCGAGACTGGCCCATTGAGTGCTGTAATTGTAATCATGTAGTGGATGACTTCCGTTTCGGGGTCATAGCTGGAAGTTTTGTCAGCGGTGAACCCCATGGGCGGGTCAACGGGCTGAACAGCGATAAAGCCCAAGTTGCCGTCACCAGCCATGAGCACTGCGGAAATGTCGAGGGTGATGGTCACGTTGGTGTAGTTGTCCACATAATTGATCCCCGGCGTTGCGTTCCCGTCCTGATCAACATCCAAAAAGGTCATAGAGACGAGACCGCCGGTGTCGATTGTGTAATAGCCTACAACGACATTATTTGCGTTGTAAATCGGAGTTGATGGAATGGCAACCGGAATCGAAAGCCCGCTTGGAAGCTGATAGGTCATAGGCGCGGAGCTATCCATCTGCCACTCTGTCGATTCTGCAAAGGTAATCCTGAATTCATAGGACTTGCCGATATAGGCGGTGTCCCCAGGCATGACCTGTGTGGGCGGCGTTGTACTCATGTCCCACATGGTGACACCAGTGAGAAAGTTCGTCAGATCATTGCTGACGGACAAGAGCATGAGCCCTTCGGCGGCCATTGCCATGCCCATCGGTACAGGCAAAATACCGATCACTACCCCATTGCCGAAATTCAGATTGCTGACATCTTCCGTAAGTGTGGCGGCAATCTCAAGCGTAAAGCTCACGTCAATAGGGTCTAGATAGGTGGCATTGCCAAACCGCAGAGTGAGAAGCCCGGCGGCATCTATCGAATACCGACCAATGATTGCGCGGTTCAAATCACGAATTGGCATCCCTTGGATTGCCTCAGTCACAAGCCCGCGGGGAAGCTTATATTCCAGCAATCCATCGTCATTATAGACGAGTTGCATCCGCGCTGTTTCCACAAACTCGATTGTGAATTGATACGGAGTACCCGGGATGAGGGGCTCGACTCTGGGATTAATCAGTATTGGTGTACTCTGGTATAAGTCAAATATTGTAACACGCCGGACAAAGTTCCGTAAATCCGAGCTGTAGATCGCCTCATCGGTTTCTTCTTCCACTTCCGGCTCAGTGGCTATGTCATCATCCGAATCTGTTGTGTCTGCGATGTTCTCTGCCTCTGACGGCGGAACTGTAGGGTCGGTGGTTTCAGTTGTTTGGTCTGTTTCATCTTCTGGTGGTGTGGCGGGTGTGTTGTCTGAATCCGGTGTACTGTCGGTCTCCTTTTCGGCTTCTTCTGTCACAGCGGGCATATTGCTTTGCCTTTGGGTGTCGTCTGCTTCCACAGTATCTACAACTGTTGTAGCAGTGTCGTCATACGTCTCGGCTAAAGCAAAGCCGGACGCAAACGGCGTAGCAGACATAACTACTGTAATTACAAGAAAAATTGCAATCGTTTTTCTAGTTCGCGTACTTAACATGATGCCACCTCCTTGTCCAAATACTCCAAAGCAATGGTTTGCAAAAGCGAGCCCTCTCCTAATACGCCCGCCAAAGGAATCGACAAATATGTTCGTCAAGTTTTACACTTCAACTTCCTCGATCTCAACTTCCACGTTGCCGCCGTCAATTGCGTCTAACGCGTCTATCTCAGCCTGTGCCTCAATCGCCGCAGTTTCGTCTGCACGCACTGCGTCGGCCTCAGCCTCCACTTCGATGACCGTTCCCTTCAACTCTTTCGGCGGTCCGTTCCCGTCAGTCAGCGCTTTCACCCGCACCTCATCATAGAACCCAGCCAAGGTTGTGTAGTAGTATGGGCCGACATATACAACATACAAAATGCCGAGCGTCAGCACAGACAACACAAACCAGCCGATGAAGCTGAGCACGAGCACAAACAGTTTTTTCTTATTTCCAGCCATCAGACGCATGGAGAGCTTTAAGGCCTCCCGTGCAGTGACATCCGGTTGGTCAGCCAGAATGAAGATGGTCATGGCATACTCTAGCCCTTTGACAATCGCAGGAATCAGCGCGATCAAGTGAATAGGCCCAATTAGCACAATGGCCAAGAGGCGCATCCCGCGCCCAGTGCGCCGGAACAGATACACCGCGAGGATGATGACAGGGATCGAGATCAGCGCCCAGACCATGACCCAAAGGAACATCCACATCATGCCGCCGAGTTTGCGATCGAACTTTGTTTTGAAGTCACCGTAGAGCGCCATGAGATGCGTATGCTCTCCGCGATAAATCTTGATGTACTCTCGCATTACGTTGACCGCAAGGGCGATAAGCGCTAGAATCACAAGCAAGTTGACTGCGGCAACAAGGATGAAGTTAAGCCTGCCTATCGCAATGTCGTTAAACACACTCAGGGCCAATACTTTTAGAATCATCACCAACATAAGTAAAATCGCCGTCGTTCTTTGAGCCCGAAGGGCCTCTTTGGCTCGTAATTTAAGTTCTTGTCTTGTTTTCATAACTGCGACCTCCTTTACATTAAATTGCCTTAGATTGCCTTGTGTCAGCTTCACTATTTATGCGACTGCTCTCCTTTTCAACACATTGGATAATATCATGAATTAATTGCTAATTTCCTGTTTATTTTTGAACAATTTGTAAATTCAGGAGAAAAAATTAACATCGGCAAGGTCAAAAGAACCTGCACCAACACAGGTGCGGATTCGTACGTTCTTAGATGTTGTTTTTTGCCGCAGAAGCTCCCAATACCAACGCTGTGACCACTGCTACGCAGATACGAACCCCAACGTTTGCAAACTTCAAAACGCCATGCTATGATAGAATTGAAGGGTAGGTGAAATGTATGGCATTAGATTCCAAAAGAACATTGAGAGACTACATGGCCAACAGCGTTATCATTGTTGTGCTTGTGATCGCGGCAATGATTTTTATCACATCTTTTTTTGAGTTGCCTAGATTGAACCAAATTGTGTATCATCACATAGCCAGCAAACATTTTCTGCAACGCTTACTTGCGGTAGGTTTGTTGTTTGTCGCATGGAATCTTTCTTTACGCAAGCGTGCGGCATGG
>WRBE01000085.1 GCA_009779845.1 Oscillospiraceae bacterium | reverse complement strand
GACTGCCCAGTTGCTGATATCCGCTACGTCGTTGAAGGGCATCTCGCCCGTTTCTTCCTCATACTCTTCTAAGGTTCTTGACAACATGGCGGCCAATTCTTGGCGGGCAATCGGGGCCCTTGGCAGGAATCTGCCGCGGTCGTCACCTTGCACCAATCCTTCGTAGTACGCCCAGGCCACATAGTAGTAGAACCAGTTCGCTTCCGTTACATCGGGGAATACATCAAAGCTGTCCATGTCTCCCGGTAGTTCGCCTGCCTCAAACGCCGGCAACTTGGTTCGTACCAGAATCGCCGCTACCTCGGCCCGGTTGATGTTTTCCCGGGGCATAAATTCACCGGTGGGGCTGCCGAACATGTACGCTTCGTGGAGTTCGCGATCGCACACGGGGCGGAGCATCAGATACCCATCTTCGTCCTCCGCCACTTCGTAGCCAGCAGGCGGCGTGATGGTGACAATTACATAGCCATCTTCGTCTACTCCTCGTTCATATGTCCAGTCGGGCGGAAGCTTGACTAAGACATCCCCCTCAGGATCCGCATTGGGCAGGGTAATTACGATGTTACCCTCGCCGTCTAACTCGATTGTATCATCGTCGCCTACGTTGATGGTGATGTTGCCGTCCTCGTCTACTGTCAGCTCAACGTCTGGTGCTAGGATGGTCAGCACAAATGTAGCGGTATGGCTCCCAAAAACATTCGTTGCTGTCAATGATACGGTGTAGGTTCCCGCCGCGAGTCCCGCCGCAATGTCCAGACGATTTTCAGCCGCATTCCAAGTGATGGATGTGGTCGTGCTTTCGATGGACACGGTGGGAACCGGGAATCCTGTGATGCCAAACACACCGGACTGCGTTGCCGCATAGCCTACTGTCAGAGTCATGGTTTCAGGCCCTGTGGTAAAGGTTGCCGCTTCTATACCTACGGTAATGAACGCCTGTACTCTTGTCATGTTCCCCGCAGCATTTGCTGTTCCATTTACAACAAAGGTGCCAGTTTCCTCAAAATCTGCGGGATCAATTGCATCCCACACCACAGAAACGTTTGTCAAGGTTCCTTCCCAGTTTCCGGCACTGCCGCAGGTACCGCCGCGAACCAACTCGCTCACAGTAGTGGGAAGAGCCGGTGCAACACCGGGCTCAGTTGTGATATAGACATTGCTCTCTATAATCCCAGTTGCAAAACTTTGCACGTAGGCAAGGGCTGCAATCCAAGGCCTGTTGCCTGCGCCACCGCTAAAGGTCTGAGATTGTCCAGAGCCGCCCCACGGCCACATGCCCATACCCACATTGTTGGGAATGTCGTTGATCAGCATCAATTGATCAATAACGTGACGGCCTTGGGCGAGGGGTTCTACCGCCCGTGTACGGTTCACGCTCTCCGGCATCGTCGGGTCTCCATCCGTTGACCACGGCACGGTACCGGGTACCCACTGGGGTGCGGGGCCACCACCTTGGACATCTGGCAGGGTGCCTGGTGCAAACGTAAAGTTGTGACGGTCAGTGGGATCCCAGTGGTTGAGAGGGTTGCGCACTTCGTTGGGGTCCCCCATCCAGCTTGGGAATGCTTGGGCAGGGCCGCCGCCCCACGGTATAATAACACCGTATGTTTCAACCAGCCCTTGGCTATTTCCGCCTGAACCATGTTCCGGACGGGTCTCGGACAGGTTAAACTGCGTACCCGGGAACATGTGCATCAGCTGCACAAGGCTGTATTCCATCATCCGCATGGTGCCGTGCCAGTCGGCATAGTAGGAAAGGCCAATCCGGTCAATCATACCGATAGTCGGATTTAAATCTTCTAAATTGTCACGGATGCCGCCTAAGATTACTTCTTTTCTTGTGAAAACCTCGTTAAAGTCCATGAGGATTCTAGGCGAACCAGGGGGTTGCTCAAACACATTGAACGCAAAGTGAATCTCTGTTTCCATCTGACCGATTCCGGCGTCCGCAAGCTGTGTTGCAAACCGTTGGTTGAGGTCATCGACGGCACGCTGGCCCGCAGCAATCAAGGCAGATAGATGCAGAACAGACTCATCAAACTGCCCCATCAACTGCTCGTACTCCGCCATGTTGCCAGCTTCACGGGCGGCAATGGCTGCGCGGTAGGTTACCCATTCAACACCGCCGCCGCGGGGTGCGGGGCCTCTCGCATCGGCGACAAAGCCTGCATCGCCAGGGGCTCTGCCCTGCCAATCAGGGACAACGCCTGCTACGCTGGGACTATTGGGGAAATCAATGCGCCCACCTGCGATTTCACGACCGGCAATAAAGCGGTGGAAGAAATCGTGATAATCCGTAAACGGGTTAGTGTACTCATACTCCGAACCCCATAGCATCCCATTGGAGATTTCGTTGCCCACGGCTACGATATGCGGTGCTGTCCCTTGCAGAATAAGGGTTTCAACGACTTCATACGTGAAATCATACACCGCTTGCACAAGGCCGTAATCTACATATCGCCAATGATCCGCACGGTTGGGGTCAAACAAATGCGGATGCGCAAACCCGGGAGCTGCCAGCTCTTGTGCTAAATCAAAGTTATTACCCGTTGCTTGGCCGGCATTCGTAACTGGAGTTGTCGGACGACGGAAATTCGGTATCCGCACTTCTCCCGCTACATTCAGTTCTGGCTTTTCATCTGCAAAGGGACAATTCACGTTGTCACAGAGACAAAACGGAAGATCCGCCCAATCGTAAGGTTTCGGTTGGTTTTGCGGGTCTGCCCAACTGTCCGCATAATGTAGGTTCACAGAAAGCCGCTGTCCAGCTCCTGTGATAAATCTGGCATGATGATATAAGTTCGATCGTGTGGATGTACCATTCGGGTCTTGCAGTACAGGGAATACAGGATTGCCGGTATTGCTGTGCTGGGCGATGTCTTGATCTCGATTGGCAGACCAAGAGTCTCCGTTTCCGGTTCCGCCCGGTGCAAGCCAAGGTGCTTGGTCTGCCATGGGCGTATGCCAAACACGAACACGCGTGGTTGTCCAACCCAAATCGTACATCATACCGTATAAATTATTGCCAGACTCAGCGCTTGCCACAATGGCGGCTTCGTGGTCGGCCGGATCTACACCAGCGGGTGCGACACGCGCTGGATGGACACCTTCTCGAATGCTAGATGGTGCCGCCTCTTCGGGTGCATTGATCATCCCGGGGCCGCTGGCGCCTGCGTTCCACCAATGCCCCATGGCACCGGGGCCTAGCGTTGTATCCGAGCCATTATCCATATCTTCACGCAAATAGTTGTAAATACGCAGGTCACTGATTCCAACATTTGCAAGGCTCACAAAGCGTACACGCAGATAGCGCAGACCGGGGAAGTGGAATAGGTCGGTGAATCCCTCTGCGGCTCTGTCGTTGTCACTTCTGTCGGCGAGTGTCGTCCAAGTGGCTCCGTCAGTAGAGCCTTCCAATACATACTGATACACTGTGGTTGCGCTAGGGAATTCGATCACCACTTTGCGGACCGCATCATATTCGCCGCCTAAGTAAACTTGCAGCCAAGGATTCAAATCTCCGACCTCTGCCAGCCATGGCTTTGTGGGGTCTTCATCTGGGAAGGCCGCAAACGTCATGGGAACAATATTACCGTCCCCGTCGGAGCGATAGGCAAAGTATCTGCTCAGTGCATTGCCTGGCACATAATCTGCTTGATAGCTGCTGGCCATAGTTTCCACCCACCAGCGGTCAGCGATATTGCTTTCTGCAACATCCCAGATCTGTGGGACACCGTCTACCATGGGAGCTCCCTCGGGAACCGGCCCTTGAATCGCAAGTATCGCCGTAGGTGGCACTAGTGCAGCAATGAGAATTACCGCCAGCAACAATGCTAGAAATCGTTTCATTGTTTTTTTTACCATGAGTTCTATCCCTCTCTTTTATAAAAACTTTTGATTGAACAAGGCCATTTTATGGAACAGATCGTCTCTTGTTCACCTCCTGTCAATCATGTCGTGTTGATTGTCATACATAGTATGCATGTATTTTTTTTAAAAGTCAATTGTTTTTTCGGCAAACAACATAAAAAGCCGGAACAATGGACAGTATCTTAACTTGGGCGTACGGCTTGAAAAAACAAACCAGATGCAGAATAGCTTAACTTTATGTTGCAGGAAGATATTGGGCCAGACCAGATTTCACTGAAAGAGTTTATTGGCCCGTTTACGGATGGCGAGAATCCCAAGGCATAAAAAAAAGGGCCGCTTTAGCGGCGGCCCGTAAAAGTAATGCGGTTGATGAAGATTCAGAGCCCCTTGAGGGGCTGTGTCTGTATCACGCCTTTCTAGGGCGAGTCCATACCACCACGAAGTGGTGGTATGGACTCGTATGATATTGAGACTAGGACTCTTGCTGGAGAATATACTTCCAGTGAATCGCCCCATCGCCATCTCTGGTCAAGTGGTGGTCATTCGCCGCACCCAGTACGGATGGGAAGTACCATGCCCCAGTTGCCACATCCGGGAAGTCTCTGGCATTGGTTAGGTTCTCTATTGTTGCGCCTGCAAAGGCCACTCTGCTGTCCAACCGGCCTAATATCCGGTTTACCGCCGTGGCCACCTCGGCACGCATGATATTGGAACGGGGACGGAAGTTGTCCCTGTCGTCACCAATCATCCAGCCCTCGGTGTAGGCCGTGTACACGTAATGGACTGCCCAGTTGCTGATATCCGCTACGTCGTTGAAGGGCATCTCGCCCGTTTCTTCCTCATACTCTTCTAAGGTTCTTGACAACATGGCGGCCAATTCTTGGCGGGCAATCGGGGCCCTT
>WRBE01000084.1 GCA_009779845.1 Oscillospiraceae bacterium | reverse complement strand
GGCCGGTGCTACGGTACCCGTCAGCTCCAACTCTTCCCCGACTACCATGCTATCCGGCACTCCTGTGACGCCCGTTACAGGCACACTTACTGGTGGCTGTTGGACCGCTTCCCAGACAGCTGTTGCAGTAACCGGCCCGGTCACTGTCGCCGGTAGGGCAGGTGTCCAGCCAGTAAAGGTGTAGCCAACACGGACTGGCGTGGGGATAGTCGGCATCGGAGCACCGTCCGTTACTGTCGCAGGTGGTGTAAACCCTGCCGGCCATGCCCCATTAGCTAGATGCAATGTGAGCGCGTGTGTTGTGATGACTGGTACACGCACCAAGTTCTCCATGGCTTCTTCCAGTGCAATTCTCGCCTCGGTGATTTCGTCTCGCGTAGCCCTAGGGTTGGCTTGGGCTAGTATACGTTTGGCTTTTACCAAGGCTTCTGCAAACTCTGTCCATGTTTCTGGAATGTAATCTGCTTCGACTCTATTTTCCGCATCGTAAATCGCATCTTCCAGTGCGGTGCGTCTGACTGTG
Source organism: Oscillospiraceae bacterium (assembly GCA_009779845.1). Classification (GTDB taxonomy): domain Bacteria; phylum Bacillota; class Clostridia; order Oscillospirales; family Oscillospiraceae; genus WRAB01. Next base: position 5,231 of record WRBE01000084.1, on the reverse strand, counting down.
TCCAATACTGCCACTAAGTTGTTGGTCGCCGTATCAATCTCTGCTTGGGTCATGGCTTCCCGTAACGCTTCGATTGCATCTTCGAGTATTTCCAGTTGCTCTTCATCGAACTCGTAATACAGCTCCTCGATCATCTCTTCCGCTTCGTCTATGGCCGCCACAAGGGCTTCTAAGTCTAAGACATGATACGCACCAACCGCCGCAAACTGCATACGTGAAACACTATCATCGCCGACATTGACACCCATCACAAGACCGACCACACGCAAATACTGGAATGTCATATAATCGGGCAAATCAAACACGGCAGGCTCTCCGGCCCGCAACCGTGGGAAATCTTCCTCTCGGAAGTCAACCAAGATGGTGCCATGCTCCCCGATATTGTTTGATGCCCCGGCAACAAACGGCTCATTTGACCCTTCTATCACAAAGCGAGCCGGGAAATGGCCCGTCATGCCGTCTCCCGCAAGGGAATCTGTTCTGGGATATAGCACAATGCGGTTAAATGTTTGGGGCTCTCCCATATTGAATCGAATCTGGGGTCTGGTTCCCCATGCACTTCCGGCGGCGTTGCCGCTGGTCCAGCCATTGCTGCCGGGTACGCTGATGATGTTGCCGTCAATCAGGTTCGCTCGGCTCCAAGTACCTGCGTTTGCGTGTTCATTGGTGGTTGTGATTCCGACAGCGTCTGCGCCTGTCGTCCCTAACTCCCCGACCAATTCCAGTAGGTTCCGGAATCTTATTCCCTCAGCAAAATTGGCCCGGATGCTGCCCATATTATCGGATATCGGCCCGACTGTTAAGCTACCATCGAGATTCACTGTAAACAGTCCGTCTTCTAAGGGATTCCCTTCGTCGTCAGACCACCCTTCAAACACAAAGTTGTATGTGTTTGTTGGCTCGGCGGTCAATGTCAATATGGATCCGACCGGTACGGTAAATCTAGCGGGTGTTCCTGATGTTGCTGTGTAAACATTGGAGCCGTCGCCAACAGCAACCGCAATATGTCCACCAAACAGCTGATCAACCTGATTCACAGTCACTTCCATTCGCCGGGCCGCTGTCCTGTCGGTCATAGAGTCGAACAGGTAAGAGCCGGATACGACTTCAAACACGGCCCTCTGCATCGCCTCATCGTACCGCAGGAAAGTAACGCCCTCTATGTTCGTCTCACCGGTTGCATCGTCCCAAGTGACCCGTGTGCCGCCCTCGTATATAGGCGAATCCTCATCATAGGACGGAATAAACACAGTGGCCACAGTGTTAGCAGGAATGGTGATTGCGTATGTAAAGCTACCATCGTCTCCCCATGCCCAATCGCTCTCTATCAGGCCCGACACGGACTCAAAATGACCTCTAGCGAAATTGATTGTGCCGCCGAATTGCGGATTCAAATGGAATCTGCGGTATCCCGCACTGTCTATGCTGTGCCCGTCACGCTCAATGCCGAGTACGCCTGAAATCATCCATTGGCCGATGGCACCGAAGGGGAAGTGGTTAAACGAGTTCATCCCCACAGGCCCAAAGCCGCTCTCTGTTGTGTAAGAATTCCAGCGTTCCCATGTGGTGGTTGCACCTTGCAAAACACTAAACAACCAAGACGGCATGGCTTCTTGCTCAAGCAGAGTAAAGGCGTGTTCTGGCTGACCGTGGTTGGCAAGGGCGGGCGCCAAGTATGCGATGCCGATAAAGCCCGAAGTAAACCGGCCGCCGTTCTCGTCGATGAGAGTCGCCAACCGATAGGCAAAGTGATCGTTCAACTCCGGTACCAAGTCGAAGTAGATCATCATGGCGTAAGGCGTTTGCCGCTCCAACCGCATCGGTGTTTGGCCTCCGTAGTGGGCATGGGTCAGCATATTTTCAAAGCCCGGCTGATCCCAATATGTCGCCATAATGGCATCCGTCATGCTCTGCGCTCTTGCGCGGTATTCCGTAGCAATCGCATCATAGCCAAGAATTTCGGCCACATTGGCGGTAATGTTATGTGTATGGGCTGTAAAGAGAGAGTTCGTCAAGCGTCTGTAATCAAGGGGACTGATATGGGGAATCATGACCCAGTCACCTAGATTCCACTCACGCCCGGAGTCGTTATAATTGCGCAATGGGCCAGCCGGGAGGTCATGGTTCGTGCGGAGCGGAGACCACAGGAAGTCCGCCCAAGCCTGCATGGACTCAAAGCTCTCTTCCAAAACCCGCACATCGCCGTAAGTCAGATACAACTGCCATGGGATAATGGTCGCCGCATCAGACCAGCCGTTTGCCCACTGTGTGGAGAATCCGCCGCGGGGGTCGTTCGGCTGTACCATGGGAACCAGCCCTGCAAAATTTCCGGTCTGGGTGCTTTGGTACGCCCTGACGTCACGCATCCACCGAGAATACATGGCGTTCAGATTTTGGAGATGCGCCGAGGTACGGGCAATGATCTGGGCATCCCCCGTATATGCCAAACGCTCGTCACGGTTGGGGCAATCTGTGGGTACACTTACATGGTTGCCCAAAATGCTCCATATGACATTGGAGTAGAGCTGATTGACCAGCGGGTTGGATGTCTCAAAAGAAGACGTCATCATGTTATCGGAAGAGACCGCAATGGATTCAACACTGATGATTTCCACTGCACCGGGTGCGCCAATCTCGGCACCCAATATCTCAAAATACTGGTAACCCTGGAAGTGGAAGCGCGAGGTCCAGGTTTCCCCGCCCGGATCGCCCCGAAGAGTATAGGTGTAATTTGCCACCTCACCCCTGCCGCCAACGTGTGAGTGACGCAGAGCCGCTCTGTATAACGTCCCTATGGGGCCGTCGCCGCCGCCTACCGTGACGCCGCCCTCGGAGAAGGCGTTGACAGTATTTAACCGCTCGGCATGGCGGATGGTGATTCTGTCCCCTTCATTCCCACGCACGGTAATTTCAAGGAAGCCGGATTTGTTCTGACCCGTATTCCAAGTGCGCCGATTGGGGTGCGCCTCTGGTGTCACCTCCCGCAGTGTAGGGGTTGCACTGATTCGCTCTTGCGGGGTCATTTCTTCATATCTCTCTGGGGTTACAAATCGCTGAATCTCCCGGACGGGCAGCTCAAGCTGGCCGACAAGCCGTGGCGCGGGGAACCATGTACCGGCACCTCCTGCCCCGGTAAACCCGCCCGCATACGTCGGTGCGGGCATTTCCGCAATGCCGACCGGCAGCCATTCAAAGCCCTCGTCAAATTCGTTGGCATATCCTGCGGCCGTATTCCAGCCTAAACGGCTTCTACGGGCATCGTAGGTCTCGCCTCTGTAGTTATCCGCCCATACAATGGGGCCGGGGCCGAATTCCCATTCGTCATCGGTGACTATGATTTGTTCGGTGCCGTCTTCAAACTCGATAATCAGCTTGCCGATGACCGACTGGGTATCGCCATACAAGTAATAGTTTCCCGCCAACCTCATCTGGTGCGGGCCGGAGAACCAGCCGTATGCGGTCATAGCACCGATTACGTTCTCGCCTGCGTTTAGCATATCCGTCACATCATAGGTCTGGTACATGATGTAGTGGAAGTAATCTGTCCATTCCGGAGCAAAGAACCTGTCCCCCACTTTCTCGCCGTTGATGGAAAATTCATAGTACCCACGGGCCGTGGCATACAGCCGTGCCCTTGCTATGGGACTGCTGTCATCCACCTCAAAACTCGTGCGGAATAGGGGTTGATTGTCTATACCGGGAATCGGAGCAGGCTCCAAAATTGCTCTTGCACTCATTCTGGGGGGGTACATAGCGATTGCGTTTACAAAGCTGTCACCATCGGGATGGGGCACGGAGCCGGTGCTTTCTACCGGAAAACCATAAAACAGCTCAGTCTCATCTAACTCATCCTCGAAGTTTTCAAAGAATATTTGGTTTGCATCATTGTTATCAGCGGCGTCAACGTTCTCGTTGTCCCATACTGTAATATTAGTAAAGTTGGCATGTTCCAAATCGCTTGTATGTTGCCTGAACCCAAGTCTGCCAAGGGGCCAGGAATTGTTGCCGACAGCGATGGGGCCACCAGAGCCGCCGGTAACATCTCTGGTATCAATGTGCGTAAATGTAGACGCATCGTCCCCTACCGTTTTCAGATAGGTACGCACTGTGGTTTGTGTGCCTGTTGTGGTAACCACAAGCCTACAAGTATGCCACCCTTCCCTCGCTTCCGGCGTGTCGGGGATGACGGATTGTGGTATGTTTAGATTCGATCCGACCATGGCGGCACCCGTGTTCCACCTGTGTGGACGCAAGGCAACATAGCCGGGAATCACACCGTCACTGCCAATTCTTGTGTTAAATTGCCACATCAGGTAGTAATGTCCAGGTCTTGCATGGCCGCTGGGGTTCTGGGTAGAAGCAAAAACAAACCCGGCAGCGCGATTGGCTATTCTAAAATCAAACTCAATGGTATAATTAAAAATATCATCCCATTCTGCCTCTCCTATGATAGGCCTTGTAATCCACTCTGCCCCGGCATCAATCCAAGGCTGATTGGAGTCATCCAAAAGACCGGTTTCCCAGTAAGCGGTCTGGTCCCAGATTGCCGAGCCGATATTCGTCACCGACTCGACCCGCCAGTAGTATCGGGTTCTGGCTTCAACACTGGGGCCTTCATAGCGGATACCAAGGGTGCGATCTGAGGGCACCACTCCACTGTCCCATACAAGTGGGGTGCCGGCCTCTAACGCAGCCAGAGATGTGGCTACTGTAATACGGTAGCTTATCTGATAGACCCCCCTTGCGTCAGATTCGAGAGTCCAGCTAAAGTGCGGATCCAGCACGTCAATCCCCATGGGATTCTCCACATGCTCGGTTCTCGGGCTTGCCACGCTCACTGTGGGCGTGTCCGCCGGGGTAATGGCTTCCGCTTCTTGCGGAGGGGGGGTCGCCATAGCCGGAACCATGGTTACTAACATCGCTGCCATCAGCAGCAGGGAAATAATACGTTGTTTCACTGTTTTTTTCATGTTTTTTACTCCTTTTTTTCATGAGGCAAGAATATGGTCGTTTTTAATACACACAAACAATAATAGGCTGTAAACTCCTCCCTTCCCGGCCTGGATTTTTCGCTTGCTGGTTGCCAATTTGCTTTGTTTATGCTGTTGCCTTTGTGAATTGGTGGTTTTACAATAAAAACATAAAATATTTTGTCAATGTTGCACATATTATTAGGGTTGTAGGGTCATTATATTTTTATTATAGATGTTAATTCTTTCATTTTCTCCTAG
>WRBE01000083.1 GCA_009779845.1 Oscillospiraceae bacterium | reverse complement strand
GGCCGGTGCTACGGTACCCGTCAGCTCCAACTCTTCCCCGACTACCATGCTATCCGGCACTCCTGTGACGCCCGTTACAGGCACACTTACTGGTGGCTGTTGGACCGCTTCCCAGACAGCTGTAACTGTCATATCTGCTGTCACGTTGTCAAACCCTTTGTCCCAACGGACGAATCTGTGCCCAGCACGCGTTACTTCCGGGGCCACTGCTGCTCCACCGGCAGAAATTTGCTGTGTCAATGCACCGCCACCAGTGCGGGTGCCGCCGGCGAGGTTAAATGTTACTGTGAAGTCCTCGACCGGTGCAGTAATTGTTACCTCACCATCCGGCCCAATCACGGCCACGCCGCCACCGGGGATGGTGTACTCATTGTCAGGCGTTGTGATTGTGCCGCCGGCTTCCGGTACGGTGATTGTAATCTCGCCGTCAGGAGCTATCACAACGTCGCCGCCGGGCAGCTCTACTGCTATCTCGTCATCGTCCGGGCCGGGTACGGTCACGGTGCCGCCGGCCTCTGGTACAGTGATTGCAATGTCTTCATCGCCCACGGTTATGTCGCTGCCGGGTGGAACTGTCACGGTGCCTTCTTCCGGCAGGGTTATGACCATCTCACCATCGCCGGAAACTGTGATTACGATTTCGTCGTCTTCGTCAACAGATACCGTAACCGTGATATCGCCCTCCTCATCCAGCTTAAACTCACTGTCTTCCGGCACGGTCACCGTACCGCCGTCGGGCAACTCTACCGTCATTTCCCCATCAGGAGTAATGGTAATGATGATGTCGCCGCCATCACCCGGGATGGTAATGATGAGCGTACCGTCTTCTTCCTCTACCGTATACTCCGCATCGTCTGGTAGACGGATGTTGTCAGGGAGGACTGGGCCCATCTCTTCAAAGGTCACTACCACTGTCACGTCTGCGTTCACTGTCAGTGTATGTGTCAGACCCGGTGTAGGCGTAACCGCTGTGCCGTCCACGATCCAGCTAGCAACTTGGAAGCCCGCCGCTGGGGCCGCTGTGAACATGACTTCTGTCCCGTGGTTCACTGCACCACCGCTGGTCAGCGGTGTCTCACCCACTGCTGCTGTAATCGTACCTCTGGCTGCAACCGGGGTCGAAAACTCTACCGTCGGCAGTGTTGTATCATACGCACCTACCGCCGCAAATTGCATACGCAAGAAAGCCGCATCATCCGCAACAGGGGCACCCATCACAAGACCGACAATCCGCAGGTATTGGTATGTCACATGTGCTGGCAAGTCAACCACGAAAGGTTCGCCCGCACGTAATCCCTCGAATGGGTCATTGGGCTCACGGAAATCAATTAGAATGGCTCCATGCAATCCGATATTGTCTGCTGTACCTGCAACAAATGGTTCATTAGACCCTTCTACCACAAAACGGATCGGGATATGTCCCGATGTACCGTCTGCTGCAAACACGTCTGTTCTCGGGTACAGTGCAATACGGTTAAACTCTTGCGGGGCTCCCATGTTGAATCGGATCTGTGGTCTGGTTGTCCATGCTGCTGTTTCGTCTGCAGAGACGGGGCCGCTGGTCCAACCATTCCGGTTGGGCTGGCTGACGAGATTGCCGTCAACCAAGCTTGCCCGGGTCCATGCACCTGAGTTTGCATGTTCATTCGTGGTTGTGATTCCGGCAGTCACGGCGCCACCTGTGGTTCCTAACGGAAGAGACAGTGCCAACAGATTCGTAAACCTTACGCCTTCAGCGAAATTGGCCCGGATACCACCCAAATGGTCGATGATAGGGTCAATGATGGTCAAGCTGCCATCTGCGTTCACAGTAAACACAGTGTCATCCAAGGGTTCTCCATCGAGATCCGTCCAGTCCATAAACACGAAGTTATAGATATTGGTTGACTCTGCGGTTAACGTCACGATGGATCCGCTGGGGACGGTAAACCATGCGGGATTGATCGGTGTGCCTAGGTAGTCGTTCCCCGCCACGCCGTCAATGGAAACTGCAATACGACCACTGAGCAGTTGATCAACCTGATTCACAGCCACTTCCATCCGCCGGGCCGCTGTCCGGTCGGTCATAGATACGAAATGGTACTCACCGGACACGACTCGAAACACAGCTCGTTGTGTCACCTCGTTGTATCTCAGGAAGGTAACGCCTTCTATGTTCGTCTCACCGGTTAATGCATTCATGATCTCAATCCCTATACCACCCTCATAAATCGGAGAATCCTCATCGTAGGACGGAATAAACACGGTCGCCTCGGTGTTGGCGGGAATGGTGATTGCGTATGTAAAGCTACTGTCCACGCCCCAGACCCAATCACTTGCAATATGGCCCGTTGGGGCATCAAAATGGCCCCGAGCGAAACTGATTGTGCCGCCGAATTGCGGGTTTAATTGGAATCTGCGGAATCCTGCATTGTCGGGACTACTCTCATCGCGATCAATGCCGAGTACACCTGACATCATCCACTGGCCGACGGCACCAAAGGGGAAATGGTTGAACGAGTTCATACCCACAGGCCCAAAGCCGTGTTCTCTGCTATAGGTGTTCCAACGCTCCCATGTGGTGGTCGCACCTTGGACGACACTGTAGAGCCAAGAGGGAAATGCCTCTTGCTCTAAGAGGGTAAAAGCGTGCTCTGGGAACCCGTTGTTGGCAAGGGTGGGTGTCAAATACGCGATGCCGATAAAGCCGGAGGTAAATCGGCCGCCGTTCTCGTCGATCAAGGCCGCAAGCCGCTCGGCAAAGATGTCGTTCTTGTCCGGTATCAGATTGAAATAGAGTAGCATCGCATAAGGTGTCTGCCGCTCCAGCCTCGAACCGGCCCATACGTGGGTCAGCATATCTTCAAAGTCCGGGCGATCCCAATATTCCGCCATAATACCGTTCACAAAACGTTGTGCCATTTCCCGGTATTGGGCAACAAGCGCAGGATCACGGCCAAGAATTTCGGCTACATCGGCAACTAAATTGTGCGAATGGGCTGTAAATATAGAGTTCGTCAGCCGCACGTAGTCATTGGGGAGGATTTCGGGGATCGACACCCAGTCACCCAGCATCCATTCACGCGGAGAAGAGGCGGTTAAGGTGCGTAGCGAACGATTCTCGCCGCCCTCAGTGGTATGCACAGACCGTCCATCACGTGCTAGGAAATCAGCCCAAGCCTGCATAGAGTCAAAACTATCTTCTAAAATCCGCGGGTCGCCAAATTGCTGGTAAAGTTGCCACGGGATAATGGTGGCCACGTCACCCCAGCCGTTACCCCAGTTCGTGGACTGAAAGGGCCAGCCCGGGTAGGCGCCGCCAGTACCGTGGAAGTGACGGGGATCATTAGTGTGCTACCACCGGAACCAAACCTTCATAAAAGCCCGTCTGGGTGCCTTGGTAAGCCCGAATGTCACGCATCCACCGGGAATACATGGCACTCAGGTTTTGCGTATATGCGGCGGTGCGGGCAATGATCTGGGCATCACCTGTCCAGGCCAAACGCTCATCGCGGTTGGGGCAGTCTGTCGGTACACTTACGTGATTACCCAAAATACTCCATACAATATTGGAGTAAAGCTGGTTGACCAGTGGGTTGGATGTCTCAAACGAGGAGGTCAATCCGTTGTCAGAAGAGACTGCGATAGACTCAACGCTGATGAGTTCCACCTGGCCGGGCAGTGGATCGCCGTTGGCATCCACTTCAATGCCCGAAATCTCAAAGAACTGGTAGCCTTGGAAGTGGAAGCGGGATGTCCAAGTCTCACCTTCCGGGTCGCCGCGCAGGGTATAGGTGTAGTTTGCGATCTCGCCCCTGCCGCCGACCCAGTTGTGGCGCAGGGCCGCTCTGTATAGCGTCCCGATGGGGCCGTCACCGCCGCCGACTGTAATGCCGCCCTCAGAGAAGGCACTCTCAGTGTTTAACCACTCGGCATGTCGGATATTGATTCTTTGACCCGGTTCGCCACGCACGGTAATCTCAAGGAACCCAGCCTTATTCTGCCCGGTATCCCAAGTGCGCCGGTGGGGGTGCGCCTCCGGTGTCACTTCTCGCAGGGTGGGGGTCGCACCAGCCTGCTGTTCCGGGGTCATTTCAGCATATCGTTCCGCCGTGGCAAAGCGTTGAATCTCCCGGACGGGCGGCTCTAGCTGACCCACCATCCGGGGTGCGGACAACGGTGCGGATGCGCCGCGGAAAGTGTCCGTGCGATCTGCGGGTGGGTCTGCGATGCCGACTGGCACCCACGTCAGAGCAGGATCAATTGTGGAAGTATACCCCGCAACCATGTTCCAGCCCAAACGGCTACGGCGCGCATCATAGGTTTCACCTCTGTAGTTGTCTGCCCAGACAATGGGGCCGGGCATAAATTCCCAAGTATCATCGGTAGCTATAATTTGTTCAGAGCCGTCTTCAAAGGTGATAACCAGCTTACCGATTACTGACTACGTGTCGCCATAGAGATAAAATTGGCCGGTTGGTGTCATGAGATGCGGGCCGGAGAACCAGCCGTATGCGGTCATGGCACCGATGACGTTCGGCTGGCCCGGAGCGTTGAGCATATATGTCACATCATAAGTCTGGTACTGAATATAGTGGAAATAATCCGTCCATTCCGGTGCAAAGAATCGGTCGCCCACTTTTCACCGTTGAGGGAAAATTCATAATATCCACGGGCTGTGGCGTACAGTCGTGCATGTGCCACGGGGCTATGGGTCTGTACGGTAAAGCTCCTGCGGAACAAGGGCTCGTTTTGCGGTGCGGGCTCCATGACGTTTCTCACGCTCCAGTAGAAACGGTCATTCGTAGCCGGGGTGGGCGGCTCCACACGCATATAGTTGAAGGGTTCAGCGTTCTCAGCGGTTCTGATATCAGGGTTGAGCCACATGTCGAGACCCTCATCCTCTGATGCGTCGCTGAAATCTGCGAAAAAGACACGGTTTAAGTCAGAGTTATCATCGGGGAGGGTGGTCGTGTTATCCCATACTTGAACATTGGTAAAGTCCGCACGCTCCCAAGTCCCGTTCGAGGTGTTGGAAGTCTGGCGGAATCCAATTCTTCTCAGAGCCCACGCTTGGACTTCTTCAACTACTTGGGCACCAGTGCCGTTATTGGCGCTAACCGGTTGTAAGGGTTCACCGACCGGCCCGAGCCACACACGAATTTGGGAGATATTTCCCATTGTGGTCACCTCAATTCTACAGGTAAACCACACATTGGTGTCCCAAGTGCCTCTGTTCCAATGCTCCGGTTCTATGATGTAAGATATCTCACGATTGGTGCGGCCTATGCCGCCGCCGTGAGTGGTGCCCCAAGCGTGGGGTCTGTACATCGGCACAACGGCTGCCGGATTGCCGCCCTGATCGTTCGGGTTGATGTTGAATTGGGTCATGAAGAGGGTGCTGGAACCGCTAGTGCCACCGAAAGCAAAACCTGCACAATGGTTATAAATCTGGAAGTCGTACTCAATGGTGTAGTTATAGATATCCTGCCAAGGCTCCCCGACTGGTGCTGTGATCCAGTGCGCACCGACATCATCCCAAGGATCATGACTATCGTCTAAAAGGCCGGTTTCCCAGAAAGCGGTCTGATCCCAGATCGCCGTGCCGATATTCGTTTCCGATATGACCCGCCAGTAGTATCTGGTTCTGGCTTCAACTGGGTCGCCTTTATAGCGAACACCGATCGTGTTGTTTGAATTAACCACGCCACTATCCCATACAAGTGCAAGGTTGCCGACTTCTAACGCGGCCTGCGTTGGTGCTACTAAGATGCGGTAGCTCTCCTGTACAACTCCTCTTGCGTCAGATTCCAGTGCCCAGCTAAAAAACGGAATCTCCACGTCCATACCGATGGGGTTTTCTACGCTTTCTATCCGCGGATTTATTACACTCACTGTGGGCGTGTCCGCCGAGGCAATAGCTTCCGCTTCTTGCGAATAGGGGGCCGCCATAGCCGGAACCATGGTTACTAGCATCGCTGCCATCAGCAGCAGGGAAATAATACGTTGTTTCACTGTTTTTTTCATGTTTTTTACTCCCTTTTCATGTAGTTGTAAACCATTTTTGAAGTGCGCACGAGCAATGATAAGTGATGGAACCCTCTCCTTCCAGCTTAGATTTTTCGTTTGATCAGTTGCCAATTTGTTTTGTTCATGCTGTTGCCCTTTGTGAATTGGTGGTTTTACAATAAAAACATAAAATATTTTGTCAATGTTGCACATATTATTAGGGTTGTAGGGTCATTATATTTTTATTATAGATGTTAATTCTTTCATTTTCTCCTAG
>WRBE01000082.1 GCA_009779845.1 Oscillospiraceae bacterium | reverse complement strand
TGGTTCTAGTATGGTTCTAATGAGTCTGATTTTGCCCCATTTTTGATGGGTTTTCGATCTAATAAATCTTGAATTTTCAATGGGTTGAGCAGGTTGAACTCTGAATAAATTTGTGGTATACTACTACAAAAAATGAGGAGGCGCTTCCATGGCGATACTTGATTGGATGCAAGGCAAACAAACAGAAGGCCCCCCTTGGCCCCACAAGGATGACGGTACGCCTGTAGCCCCGGCGTTTTTGACCCATCTGCGGGCAACGGATATGGAGGGGCAGATTGTGGTGACCATGTTAGAGTCGGCTGAGGTTCCAGTGGTGACCCAATACCCCAACAACGGCTCGTTCGGTCGTGTGGTATTGGGCTTTTCCGGCACGGGTGTTGACCTGTATGTCCCGGAAAGCATGCTAGAGGATGCCCGTGCCCTCATGGAACACCAATTTGAAGAGGAGGACTTTGACCATGTATAGAGATATATACGAAACATGGCTGGCCGCCCCTTCTCTCTCCGAGGAAGAGCGGGCAGAGCTATTCTTAATTCGAGAAGACGAGCAAGAGATCAAAGAGCGGTTCCACGGCCCATTGGCCTTTGGCACAGCCGGGCTTAGGGGCATTATGGGCGTGGGGCTTGGCCGGATGAATATCCACATTATCCGCCACGCCACCCAAGCGTTTGCAGAGGTTATCTTAGAACAGGGCCAAGCCGCTGCCAAGGCGGGTATTATCATTTGTTACGACTGCCGCATAAACTCCGACGTGTTCGCCAGAGAGGCCGCGGCCATTATGGCGGCAAATGGGGTACAGGTGCGGCTATTTGACGGAATGCGGCCCACGCCGGCATTGAGTTACGCCATCCGGCGCTATGGGGCCACGGCGGGAATCAACATCACTGCCAGCCATAACCCCAAAGAGTATAACGGCTACAAGGTCTATTGGTCTGATGGGGCACAATTGCCGCCGAGTTTTGCCGCAATCATTGCGGACAAAATGGCGGCGTCTGACGTGTTTTCTGTGCAGACAATGGCCTATGAAGATGCCGTAGCGGCAGGCAAGATAACCCTACTCGGCGAAGAAACCGACGAGGCGTTTCTCGCCTGTGTGTTAGACCAATCTGTGTCCAGAGAGAGCGTAGAGCAAGTGGCGGACACCTTCAAAGTCGTCTACACCCCCTTCCACGGTACAGGGCGCACTATGGTGCCGGAAGTGCTGCGGCGACTGGGGTTCCGGCATGTACTGCCGGTAGAGGCCCAGATGGTGCCAGACGGAAACTTTCCCACGGTAGCCAGCCCCAACCCGGAGGACACAGCGGGCTTTGCCATGTCCTTAGAGCTTGCAAAGACCCATGGTGCCCATATCTTAATCGGCACAGACCCCGATGCCGACCGGGTGGGTAGCATGGTGTTACACCAGGGCGAGTATCAATTCATCAGCGGCAACCAGATGGGAGTGCTGCTTTTGGGATACCTCATTGACAGGAAACGGGCCGCCGGGACATTGCCGGGCAATGCGGCCTTTCTCCAGACCATTGTCTCTACCGAGATGTCTATGGAATTAGCCCGCCGGGCGGGACTCTCGGCGTATCAGACCTTTACTGGGTTTAAGTTCATGGCAGAAAAAATGGCGGCCTTGGGGGATGAAAAACAGGTGATTTTCTCCTTTGAGGAGTCTTATGGCTATATGATCGGTGACTTCGTGCGGGACAAAGATGCCATCACCGCCTCCATGCTCATCGCAGAGATGGCGGCGTGGTACAAGACCCGAGGGATGACGCTGGTGGACGGGATAGACGAGCATATGCAGACACTGGGTCGCTATTATGGGGAAAAAACCATCAACCTCGTCATGCCGGGGGTGACAGGGTTAGAGAAAATGCAAATGCTCATGAAAACCCTCCGCACCACACCGCCGACAGAGATTGGCGGCCAGCCGGTTGTGACGGTACGAGACTATCTGACCGGGACGAAGAAAACAGACGGCGTAGAGACCGCCATGGAACTGTCCGGCTCTAACGTCTTGGGATTCACACTGGCGGACGGTACCAACTTCATGGTGCGGCCCTCTGGCACCGAGCCGAAGGTGAAGGTGTATATTCTGGCTTGCGGCACCGACAAGGCGGATTGTGAGGCGACGATTCAGCAGTGTTTACAGTTTGCTGAGGAGTTGCGGGGATAGGGTATTGGAGTATATCCCCGCCAAAACGATTGTCACAAAAACGAAGAACACGGCATGGTTTGGAACGGACTATACCATGAATATCTACCGGGGTTGTAATCATGGCTGCATCTATTGCGACAGCCGCAGTAATTGCTATCGGATTGAACAATTCGACCGTGTTCGGGCAAAAGAAAACGCTCTGCAAATCATTCGGGATGACCTGCGGCGCAAAATACGGCCCGGTGTAGTGGGCACCGGTGCCATGTCCGACCCCTATAATCCCTTTGAGCGGGAATCAACCCTCACCCGCCGTGCGCTGATGCTGCTCCACGCCTATGGGTTCGGTGTAGCAGTTACCACCAAAAGTACGCTGATCACACGGGATATTGATGTGCTCCGTGATATCCAGCGAGAGGCCCCGATATTAGTGAAACTTACCATTACAACCGCCGATGACGAGCTTTGCCGGAAGATTGAGCCCGGTGTGGCTGTGTCTAGTGAGCGGTTTTTGGCGCTGCGTACACTAACAGATGCCGGGATTTACTGCGGCGTTATGTTGATGCCCACGCTACCCTTTCTCACGGACACAGAAGAAAATGTCCGCACAATCCTCAATCTCGCCCACGAAAACGGTGCGAGATTTGTCTATCCGGCTTTCGGCATGACCCTCCGGTCAGGGCAGAGAGAATATTTTTATCGCCAACTAGACCAACACTTTTCTGGGTTTCGAGAACAATATGAAACCCGCTATAGAGACCGATACAACTGCCCCAGCCCCAAGGCGAAACGGCTATACGCCCTCCATGCGGAGACATGTGAGAAATTAGGTTTGCGATACAAAATGCCCAGCATTACACAGGACTATAAGCGGGGGTATGAAGGGGTACAGTTGACGTTTTTTTGATTCAGTGGCGTATCGAGCGAAAAGGTCAAGAGTGGGGGATGCGCAGGGATATGGGTATCCCATTTGGTGTTGATATGCTCTTACTCCAGTGCATCACTTGCACAAATAGTCCAATTTAACCCAAAACGGTCTTTCACGTCACCGCTCAAAGAAGTCCAAAATTGTGGAGCAAGGGCTTCTATGACTTGTCCGCCGTCTGCGAGTTTGTTGAACACAGAAGTTACTTCTTCGGCGGAGTGGAGGAACACAGTAAGTGTGAAATTTTCGCACGTTATTTGCGTCTCTGCCCCGTCAGTCATAGAAATGGGAGTGCCGTATATCAATAGATCTGAATACGTTACGAAATTTGGCGGCAAATCTATACCGGAATCCGATGGAGCGTCACGGAAATACACAATCTGCTTCACTTCGGCCCCCACCGTCTCTTTATAATAGGCGATGGCCTCCTCGCAATTGCCCGGAAAATGAATTGTTGGAATCAGCATGTCGTCATGTTCCTTTCGTTGTTTCTGTTTATGCCGTGCGTCTTGCGTTCAATTCGCTTTGAAGCAGTGTAAGCAAAAAGGGAATACTTTCAGCGTTCACATCGAATTGAAAACAACCGAACTTACATTTTTGATATTGTTCGTCCCCGATGGGAATATCATATCCGATACATCCATCCCAGCACGTCGGCGGGCTATCCATGTTCTTGCAAGCCGATGTTTTGGCGATTTGCGCCACCATGCTTTCAGGTAAGCTGTTTAATACATCAGGATATTGTGCAAAATTGGCGGCATATACGCTTGCCTTAAACCCTCTTTTGCGAAGCATGAAATTGAAAATGCCTCTTCTTCCTTGCGTGTACTTCACTGAAAACAGGTTCGTTTTAGAAGAGCCGATTTTGACCTTACACCCTTCCTGCAACAATAAATCATTCACTGTATGGACAACCTCCTTGTTGTCATCGTGTACACTCATGAGAAAATCTTGAAATTGATATTCTGCTGTACTCATCATCGAAAGCTCCTTCATAATTTTATTTGTGTAGCCTGTGTTAGCTTTGGCACATATTCCATTTGACCCCGAATTTATCAGTCAGAAGGCCAAAGCATTTGCTCCATGCAGTCTCTGCAAGCTCCATGATAACCTCGCCGTCCTCTTTTAAGGTGTCGAATGCCGCTCTCACCGCAGGCAATTCAGACTCATGAAATTGAATCGTTATCATCATGTTATTACCAAACTGAGCCGGGTTCTCCGGTGGCGCATCACAGAGCATGATGAAATCGCCTCCAATTTCAAATTGAGCGTGGGAGACAAGGGCTTCTGCCCCCTCATACGGCATACGCTCTGCTTTCACTTGGAACGCCTTTTCGTAAAGCGCGATGGCCTTGGCGCAATTTCCGTTAAAAAACAAATATGGGCTTATTTTCATACTACTCTCTCCTTTGTTATTTGGAATTTGAATTTCATTATACCACATGAAACACGACAACAGTGTGTCAGGTTTCGTAGGAACATGCATTGCGTTCAAATACAACATTTTGAGGTTTATTAGGAAGAAAGTGTTTGGTTTTGGCAGTTTAATTTGGAAAAATACGCATAGCTCGTAGTTTTTCGCTGGATAATCTAGGCCCGGTGCAAGTAGCACCGGGCCTAGAGTTTGTTGTGCTACGATGGGACTGGGATTCTACTGGACACGAATATACTTCCAGCTAATCTCATCCCCATCTCTGGACAAGTAGTGGTCGTTCGCCGCACCCAGTACGGAGGCGAAGAACCAGTTGGTCACCACGACGTCTGGGAAAGTCGCAGCACGATATTCGTTCTCCAGCGCTCCGCCTAAGCGTGTGCGTACATCGTTGTGGTCAACCCGGCCTAACATCCGGTTCACCGCTGTCGCAACCTCTGCACGCATGATGTTCTCTGCCGGGCGGAAGTTACCTCCTCTGTCGCCAATCATCCAGCCTTGGCGGAATGCATTGTACACGTAGACAGGTGCCCAGCTACTGATGGTGCCCGCATCCGGGAAGTCCATCGTCGGGCCGACTGCCGTCTCTCTGTCCTCAACATCTAATGTACGCACCAGCATGGCCGCCAGTTGCTCACGAGTGATGAGTGCGTTCGGGGCGAATCTGTCGCCGCCTATACCCTGTACCAACCCTTCGTGATAGGCCCAGGCTACATAGTGGTAGAACCAGTTGTTCGGGGCCACGTCGCTAAACTCATCGAAGCTATCCATGCCTTCTGGTAATTCATAGTAGTCGGAGTGTACGCTTGAGTCAAACTCGTCTATCATCGTACGGGCCAGAATCGCAGCTACTTGCGCACGGGTGATGTTGTCCGTGGGGTCGAAGTAGAGGGTGCCATCTCTGCGTACTCCAAACATGTACGCTTCGTGGAATTCGCGCACGGGACGGACAAGCAGGGTTCCGTCCTCGCCCTCTACGACTTCGTAGCCTTCCGGCGGTGTGATTACGACAATCACGTTGCCGTCTTCGTCTTCGGTCACATCGTAATCCCAATCGTCTGGCAGGTTGACTACAATCTCGTTACCTGGATTTGCATCTGGTAGCGTGATGACGATGTTGCCATCTTCGTCTACGGTCACTTCGTAGTCGCCGTCAGGGTCTACGGTGATGGTTAATTCACCGTATTCGTCGTCTACCGTGATGTCGAATTCTGGTTCCGGGATTACGATCGCTGTCCATTGGGCTGTTGCAGTAACCGGGCGAGTCACTGTCTCCGGTAGCACAGGCGTCCAGCCAGTAAAGGTAAAGCCGTCACGGACTGGTGTGGGGATAGTCGGCATCGGAGCACCATTCACGACTGTCGCAGGTGGTGTGAACCCGGTCGGCCATGCCCCACCAGCTAGGTTCAATGTGAGCCCGTGGGTCACTGGAATTCCTGTAACATTAATTCCGCCACCAACTAGGAGTATCTCTTCCACTGGCACCCGCTCTGTAGTCCCAAAACCATCCAAGTCCGTCAAAAAGCGGTATGTTTCTACGGTGAGTGCAATCGGCACAAGTTCTTCCACATCCGTCAACACCTCAAAGGACAGTGTGAGCAACAACCCATCGTCTGTTAGGTTCCACTCTTCCCAAGGGGTGCCCAGATCTGGATCTGGTGCCCTCAAGCTAAAACGGTTCGGAACCAGTCCCGTCTGCACAGGGAAAATATCTCCTCCTGCATAACCCAAAAGGCGGACTTTTGTGTCGTCAAATTCGATGGTCATGTTGGTCGAGGTGAAGCCGATGTCGTTGTTCTTTACAAATATATTTACCTCAACCCTGTCTCCGTGCGCAGCGGTGACGGTGTCTACTGTGAACTCTATCGCCCTGTCCGCCGCCAAAGGTGCCAGCGCAGCTGCCGCTGTTGCCTCCAGTGGCGTGATGCGAACCGGGAACCCGAGTACGTACAGGTTCAACAGCGATACATCGCCCAAGGTCACATCACCATCGTGGTTCACGTCACCACGGTACATCCATGTATCAAGCACCGGGAACCCGAGTACGTACAGGTTCAACATTGACACATCGCCCAAGGTCACAGCATTGTCATTGTTCACGTCACCCCAGCGAATCGCGGTCACTGTCAGGGCTGCTGTCGTCGCTGTCTCGCCGCTTTCCGTATGCGTGATGGTGACAACTGTGCCGTTATGTGTCAACGCCAACGCTGTGCCATCCGCGGGGTTCGTTGTCAAACCATTTGCCACAAAGTCCGCAAACGCTACCGCTCTGCTGCTTCCGTCGTTGTACGTCAGGGTCACCACCAGACCGTCTAGGTCTAGTGTATTGCGCCATGGCTCTACTGCGCTGCGCTCTGTGTACACCAGTCTCGTCGGCTGGGTCGTCACCGCAATACTCACTACTTCCGGCTCTAGCGCGGTCACTGTCAAGTTGTCGGTTGCCGCCGTCGCACTGGTTGTATGCGTGATGGTGACCGGCGTGCCGTTGTGCGCCAAGGTCAACACCGTGCCAGCCCCCGGGCTCGCAGTCAACCCGTTTGCTACGAAGTCTGCAAATGCTACTGTCCGGGTGGTTCCATCGTCATACGTCAGCGTCACCACCAGACCATCTAAGTCTAACGT
>WRBE01000081.1 GCA_009779845.1 Oscillospiraceae bacterium | reverse complement strand
CCCATCCCGAACACAGTAGTTAAGCTCACCTGCGCTGACAATACTCGGCGGGCGACCGCCCGGGAAGATACGTCGATGCCAACATCAATGAAAAGCACAAGAGTTTTTACTCTTGTGCTTTTTATCTTGACAAATATCGACAGAATACCTATAATGTCGATAATATATCTGCAAGGGGAAATGTCTATGTTCTGTAAGTATTGTGGGGTACCACTGGAAGAGAATGCGCCTTTCTGTAGCCAGTGCGGAAAATCGCTTCGGGTTCCGAATAAATCTGTTCATTGGGTACCGATGATAACGGTTTTAGTTGCCTATTTTCTGTTTTTTTTTGATATTAGGTGGAGATTACGTATTGCAAGAGGTCAATTTTTTTGACTATCTGACACTCATCTCATCTGTTGTTGCACTCGCCTTATCTATTGTGCTGGTTCCAAAGGAACGGATGGCATTGCGTGTTGTGTCGATTATTGCTTCCTGCCATTTGGCAATTAGCGCACTCGCTTGGATTACGACACACGGATTTTAAGCGAACACAAAAACAACTCCCTCAAGGCAAAACAAGCCTTGAGGGAGTTGCATTTTTAGCAAATCATGCTATACTAAACAGCAAACACCCACGAAAGGGCGTGCGGACATGGCAGACATCTCGAAACCCGTAGTCAAACTTGACCATAGCAGCAAAGTGCGGGGCCAAGCGGTTTATTTGGCTGACCATCCCATGGATGGGGTGCTGGTTGGCAAGACCTTGCGGTCTGACCGGGCGCGGGCGAAGATTTTGTCGGTTGCGGTGCCTGCTTTGCCGGTGGGGTATGTGGTGGCGGACTGGCGGGATGTACCCGGGCGGAACGGGGTTTGTATCATTGACTACGACATGCCTGTGTTTGCAGAGGGCACGGTGGAGTTTATCGGCGACCCTATCGCCATTGTGGCGGGGCCGGATGAGGGGGAAGTGTTGCGGATTTTAGAGGAAATTCGGGTGGAATATGAGGAGTTAGAGCCGGTGTTAGACATGGAGCAGTCGGAGACGGAGTTCTATAACTTCGGCTACGAAAAAGGTGAGGTGGATAGGGCCTTCCATGAGGCTGACCGGGTTTATGAGGAAGTATTAGAGACTGGCTATCAAGAGCATGGCTACTTAGAAACCAACGCCATCCAAGCGGTGGTAGAGGGCGAAAAAATACGCATCCGCGGCTCTATCCAATGCCCGTATTACGTCCAGAAGGCCGTGGCGGAGGTGATGGGTGTCCCGGCGGAGCAAGTCCAAGTCGTCCAAGACGTTACCGGCGGCGGGTTTGGCGGGAAGGAAGACTATCCATCTATCCTTGCCAGCCGTGCTGCGGTGGTAGCGCGGAAAGCGGGGAAGCCTGTCCGCTTGGTCTATGACCGGCGGGAGGATATGGCCTATACCGCAAAACGGCACCCCACGAAAAGCCGATACCGGGCCGCTGTGAAGGATGGCCGGGTGACTGCCATGGAGATTGATGTGCTTTATAACGCCGGGGCCTATAAGACACTGTCTATGGTGGTACTGCAACGGGGGACGATTTGCGCCAATGGAGTGTACAATATTCCGAATTTGTGCGTCCGAGGGCGGGCCATGAAAACCAACACGGTGCCTTGCGGTGCGTTTCGAGGGTTCGGTGCGCCGCAGACGTTCTTTGCCGCTGAGATGGTAATGGCCCATATTGCCAAGGACTTGGGTATAGACCCGCTGGCCTTTAAGGTGGCGCACTTAGCCAAACAGGGAGATGAGACATCAACCAAAGGGAAATATCACTTCCCGGTACCCCTACAGGCCATGAGTGAAAAACTGGTGGAAGCATCCGGCTATTGGGAGAAACGAAAACGTTATGTCAACCAATCAAAAGGCCGTTATCGGCGGGGGATTGGGTGCTCGTTTAGTTATCATGGTGCCGGGTTTACAGGTACCGGGGAACGGGATAAAATTAAGGCCAAAGCGGCCCTTGAGAAGCGGCCCGATGGCAGGGTGGAGATATTAACCGCCGGAGCCGAGATGGGGCAGGGGATATTCACCACATTTGCAAAAATCGTGGCGAAGGAGCTGGATCTGCCCCTAGACCGGATTATTATCACCCTGCCTGATACCGACCGGGTGCCGGACTCTGGGCCGACGGTGGCGTCCCGCTCGATTGTGGTGGTGGGGGAGTTGTTACGCCGGGCGGCGATTCGGCTGAAAGAGGAGTGGAGAGAGGGCGAGTGCCAGCGGGTGGAAGAACATTTTCAGCAACCGGACTGGCAGATTCCTTTTGATTACGCCACTTTCCAAGGTGATCCATACCCCACCTATTCTTGGGGTGCCCATTGTGTGGAGGTGGAGATAGACACCTACACCGGGGAGCAAAAAGTGCTTGGCGCATGGGGCTGTTACGATGTGGGGACACCCATTGACGAGACGGTAGTCATCGGTCAGATGGAGGGCGGCTTTATGCAGGGCATCGGCTACGCCCACATGGAACAGATGAACTATGACCACCGGGGCCGGATTCGCAGTGTGAGCTACAGCGACTACACCATGCCCACGGCCATGGACGTGCCGAAGCTGGAGATTTTACTCCATGTAGAAAAATACCCAGAGGGGCCATATGGCGCTAAGGGGGCCGGAGAGTTGCCTATTGTCGGAGTCCCCGGTGCGTATGTGAATGCCTTGGAACAAGCCGTGGGTGCTAATTTTTGCCATATTCCGGTGACCATGGAAGATACGTTACAAGCAGGAGAGGGGGCAGGGGCATGAGCATTCCCTTTACACTAAACGGCAAGCCCACAGTCTATGAGGGCAGTGCCATGGATAGGCTATCAGACATTTTGCGGCGGGACTTCCAGTGTCCCGGTGTGAAATCCGGCTGTAATGAGGGTGAGTGCGGGGCCTGTAGCGTGATATTAGACGGTGTTCTCGTCAACGCTTGTATGGTGGCCGCAGGGCGGGCCTATGGCACGGAGATTGTGACCATTGAGGGCTTTCGAGAGACGGCGCAATTTGCCGTTTTAGACCAGGCTTTCGGTGAGACAGGGGCGGTACAGTGCGGCTTTTGCACTCCCGGCATGATTTTAGCGGCGGCGTGTATCTTGCAGAAAAATCCCGACCCCACCGAGACGGAGATTCGGGACGGATTATCCGGCAATATGTGTCGCTGTACAGGCTATAATGCCATTGTGAATGCCGTGGCATTGGCGGCAAAGGAGGGGAGAGGGCTATGGTAAACGGCTATGCACCCCAGACATTAAAGGAGGCCCTAGAGATTGTCCGCCACAAGGATGTCACCCCCTACGGCGGCGGGACGGATTTGATGGTGGCCCATGGGCGGTCGGGGCAATATCTGTTTCTGCACCGCATACCCGAACTGCAAACCATTTCAGAGGACGATACCTATCTCCGCCTCGGTGCGGGTTGTACTTTTACCCAAGTGGCGGAGCATCCGGCTACGCCAGCGATTCTAAAAGAAGCTATCGGTCGTATCGCCGCCCCCGCCATTCGGAATCTCGGCACCATCGGCGGCAATATCGGCAACGGCTCTGCGAAAGCGGATAGTGTGTTGGTGTTTTTTGCGCTAGATGCCAAGCTACGCCTTGCAAACGCTGACGGTGAGCGGATCGTCTCGATTCAAGGGTTCTATAAGGGCCGCAAAGAGCTAGACCTAGCCCCGGACGAGTTGATTGTAGAGGTGCTGTTGCCACGCAAGATGCCGGAGTATTATGTCTACCATAAAGTCGGTGCTCGTGCGGCCCTCGCCATCTCGCGGCTTAGTTTTGCGGGCCTTTGGACGGTGGAGGACGGCATTATTACCGCCTGTGCCACGGCCTTTGGGGCGATTGAGCAGACTGTGGTGCGGCTACCGGAGGTGGACGCGCTGTTGGTGGGTACGCCGGTAGCAGATTTGGAGCGTGTGGGGGTAGAGTATTTGGCGGCGTACGATGCGGCGTTAAATCCGATTGATGGTAGGATTTCGGCGGCGTACCGGAAGCGAGTTTGTATGAATTTGTTGGCAGGTTTTTTGGCGGAGATGCGGGGAGCATGATGGGGCTGGTAATCCGCTGTTCCCAGCAATATATCTTGCGTTTCTCCGGTAAAAATGATATAATTTTGTAAAAATCACTCGAAATTTCGTGTGTTGTAATTTCTATTCCAAAGAAGAGGGGACAGACGATGAAGCAGGGGTTCTGCTTGCTGATGGCGGTGTTGCTGTTGTGGACAGCGGTGCCAGGGATTGCGGTGGAGATAGAGCCGTTGGGGTTTCGTACTGTGCCGATGGTTGCGGCGGGGAGCCAGCATACTTTGGCCCTCCGTAATGATGGCACAGTTTGGGCTTGGGGGGATAATTGGAACTGGCAATTAGGGGGCGGTACAACTGAACCACGCACCAACCCTATACAAGTGCGAAACCTTACAAATGTGATAGCAATTGGGGCTGGTTGGGGTCATTCCGCAGCCTTGCGAAGCGATGGTATAGTTTGGGCTTGGGGCTGTAACGAATCAGGTGTGTTAGGCGATGGTACCTTCATGAATCGTACAGCCCCTGTACAAGTGCGGAATCTTACAAACGTGATCGCAATTGCGGTTGGTGGGAATCATACTTTGGCACTACGCAGTGATGGCACAGTTTGGGCTTGGGGATTGAATTTTCATGGGCAACTAGGTGATGGCACTAAGACTGACCGCACAACTCCGGTACAAGTGCAAGGCCTTACAAATGTGATCGCAATTGCGGCTGATGGGCACTCTGCGGCTATCCGAGATGACGGTACGATTTGGACTTGGGGTGATCTTGATTGGGAAAGAGGTTGGCAACCCCGTAGTATTATTCCAATGCAAGTGCATGGCCTTACAAATATGACAGCCGTTTCAGTCGGTTTCCTCCATACTTTGGCACTCCGAAATGATGGCACAGTTTGGGCTTGGGGGAGGAACTTTGGGGCGTTAGGTGACGGTACAATATATGACAGTGCCACCCCTGTGCAAGTGCGAGGCCTTACGAATGCAACCTCAATTGCGGCTGGCGATTCCCATAGTGTGGCAGCCCGAGATGACGGCACGGTATGGGCTTGGGGCAGAGGGTTTGAGGGGCAATTGGGTAACGGCACAACAAGGATGTCTACTACACCTGTTCAGGTTCACAACCTAAATCATGTGATATCAATGGACGCAGACCGCCATACTGTAGCGGTGCGAAATGACGGCACCGTTTGGGTTTGGGGAGAGGTTCTTCCTTTAGAATGGGACTGGTATGAGCAATTTATTTTCAACACAACTCCCACCCAAGTCCGCGGCCCGGGCGGTTCCGGTTTTCTCAACCTTGGCACACCCCCAACACCGGGTCGCACCCACTTCAACGACGTCTGGCTGGACGACTGGTTCCACGATGCTGTGGAATTTGCCCATACCTACAACATCATGCAAGGCACCAGCACCACGACATTTTCACCTCGCATGAATGTTAGCCGCGCCCAAGTGGTGGCCACCCTCTACCGCATGGAACACGGCGGTACGGCGAGAGAAATTCCCTACGCCCATAACCGCCCTGTATTCAATGATGTAGAGGCGAGTGCGTGGTATTCACCCTACATCATCTGGGCCTACGACTATGACATTGTGGCCGGCATCGGCGGCAACCGCTTCGGCCCCAACAGAAACGTGACCCGAGAGCAGTTTGCCGCTATGTTACACCGCTTCGCCGGGTTTACCGGCCATGATATGACCGCAAGTGTGGGCCCGCAGTGGGGCAGTTTTGCAGACCTCTACCAAATCGGCACATGGGCGGGTGCGAGAGAGGCCCTAACTTGGGCCAACTACCACGGCCTTATCACTGGCAGAAGCAGCACCACAATCGTCCCGGCTGGCACCGCCCAGCGGGCCGAGGCAGCGGCAATCCTGATGCGGTTTATACAAACACTAGGCACCGCAGCACCGCTGGCGGAGCAATAAGGCAAGTCAAAGTAGAAAGAAAAAAGGGCGGGGGAGACCATGGAAGGGCGAAAGCAGGAACGGCTGTATCTGTTTGATAACTTAAAAGCCATCTTGATTTTCCTAGTGGTGTTGGGCCATGGGATTGAGCTGACCACGCTTGGCTGGAACAGTTTTAGCTGGACTGTGATTTATCTGTTTCATATGCCGCTATTTGTGTTTTGCTCTGGGTATTTTGCCGGGTATCAGCCCAAGAAAATAGGGAAGCTCATCGTCATTTATGTGGTATTCCAATTTGTCTATGTCCTGTTTGATCGGTTGGTTTTGGGGCACGAAGGGCCGCTATTCAGTTTTACCACGCCACACTGGATTATGTGGTATTTGCTGGCTTTGATTCTGTGGACCCTGCATCTCTCACTGCTCGATGCCGTTACTAACACAAAGCGTAGCATGATTTTTGCTATCATTGTCTCTGTGGCGTTGGGTATTGCGTCTGGGTTTGATACGTCAATTGAACTTTATATGACCTTGGCGCGGCTGTTATATTTCCTTCCTTTTTTCGTCATGGGGTTTTGCGTAAGAAAAGCAATGGCCGCCGAGCGGTTCCGGTCGGTTATTGCAAAATGGTATGTGCGAGTGGTGACAGGGGCGTTGACAGCGTCCATTCTAGTATGGGTGTATATGCGCCATGAAGCAGTGGATTTTCGCTGGTTCTTAGGCTGGTTTTCCTATGAGCGCATCGCATACTCTGGTTACACACCGCTCATGCGATTTGGGTTATACGGGGCGGCTGTTGTAATGTCGCTGTTTGTGATGTCGCTCACACCTCGCCGAAAGATGTTTTTTTCCTATATCGGCCAGCGGACGTTGCCCATCTTTTTGCTTCACGGGTTCGTGATTTTACTCTTGCGGCAATATCATGTGCTCTCCCATATCCCGGATGGGGTTGCTACGGCCGGGTTTTTGGTTGGAATCTCGGCCCTGATGGTTGCAGTGTTTTCGGTTACGCCGCCCCGCCTACGGCAAAAGCGACAGTGAGAGTAACACAACCGCTAAATACCGCTTTTCTGCTTGACAAGACCGTGGAATGGGCCTATAATAGAGAAGTTCGACAAGAACGGGGTGTGGCGAAGTTTGGTATCGCGCTTGCTTCGGGAGCAAGAGGCCCAGGGTTCAAATCCCTGCACTCCGACCAGTATGAGTGGCGGTATGGGATTTGAGAGTAGTACGATACTTTCAGATCCCATGTCGCTTTTGTTATTTCAGATCGGCAAGCAATGTATCCGATGTACCACAGAAGGAAATATAAAATATCTTATGAAAATTCTCCTTAGTGGACTGGAAGAAAAACCCAAACAAAAAACGCCTGAATCAAGGCGTTTTTTGTATATCCGTTTTAGTTTTTGGAATATTTCATTTGCAAGCTAATATCTTTAATTAAGACTGGCTGTGT
>WRBE01000080.1 GCA_009779845.1 Oscillospiraceae bacterium | reverse complement strand
CGGCACACCGAATGTGACGATCCAAGTCGCACCCGGTACTGTCCTCACAGCGGCAAATGTACCCGGCGTAACCCCGGCTTCCGGTTTCAACTTCACCGGTTGGGGGCCAAGTAACCCGGTGGGTCATACGGTAACGGCAGCGATTACCTTTACAGCGCAGTATGCGCCAATTATCTCAACGACGCCGACAGTAGCCAATGCGACCGTGGTCAAAACATCGGCAACGCAGGCGGCGGTAACGTTCACGCTGACCAACATGCCTGTATTAACCGGAACATGGAACATTTACAGCGCAGAAACCGGCCCGATAACGCCGACAGGCCTCAGCGTATCAGTAACCGGTTCAACACTGAGCATCACCCATGCGACAGATGTACCGGCGGGGACATATTTTATCACCTTAACGGAAAACAATCATGCCGAGAGTGCCAGAGTGCCGCTGACCGTTGAAGCATTTACACCCGCGGGGCAGTCAAGAGCGCCGGTGTTTTTTGAAACAACCGCAGCAGGAATGCGGCTTGAAGTTCCTTTCACTCTGAGAAACTTACTGCCATTTGGCGCAGGTTCGGTATGGGACGTAGAGCCAGTGGCGTTTTCGCCGTACAGAGAGCCTGCCATTGAGGTAAGTGGCTCCACAGTAGTGCTTTCTGTAAACGATGGTACTGTAAACTCGGGCACTTATCGGATCAGAGTAACCGAACCCGGTCTTGCGCCCAGTGCATGGGTGCATGTGAATGTTGATTAAACGAACGAGCAAGCCATGGTTGCAAACCTGCGTAAATACGGCGTTCTTCGAGGTTTGCTCATGGCGATAAGAGTATGAGAAAGGAGATGCTTTGAGCTATGAAAAAAAGATTGATTTTGTTTATAATCGGGCTGTGCCTGATGTTGTTAGCAGGTTGCGCCGCCGCAGGAGATAGCGGGGGAGAAGGTGCGGGAGAATTTGATTTCTCGCCGGTTCATCCAGTACTGGAAAGTCTTTCCCTTGATGATGACCATGTATGCGACACCTGTGACTGCAACCCGCATAGCAGGGAACGCGAACCAATCAACTACATCCCTTATGGCGACACTTCAAATTTCTTTGGAATAAACGGTGTAAGATATGTACTGCGCGAACATACGTTCCAAGATTTTTATGCGGCGGGCTTTGAACTTGCGTATCGTTGGGACGATATGATGATTGAGCCATTTTTGGGCGCAGAGGCAGAAGTGTTACAGGACGGAGAGCAGACAGGGTTAAGAATCAGAGGAATGAACTTTCATGGAGAAGCAATTGCGCGTGAGTACTTGCTGGTAACATCAATAGAGCTTGATTTTGGAGAAGAAGGACAGCCGAATTCAACTTTAGAGTATCATGTGTTTGGCGGGTTAATTTTGAACTACTCTACGCCAGAGGATGTCATTGCGCTATTTGGAGACCCGACAAGCCGCTCGCCGTTGGGCGGGGGAGAGCAGTTTGGCTATACAGTTGATTTAGCTGAGTATGGGATCCCAATGTTTACACATGTGAGGTTTGCGTTCAAAGACGATGTACTATACAAGTTTGGTATGTTCAATTAAAGGAAACGCAACATGAACAAAATCCATTGCATTTGTTTGATTGCGCCTAGCAGAGTGCATGATTGCAATTGTGAGTTTGCAGAGGGAGGTGTCTGTATCGTTGCAATAGAGTTGTAGGTGGAATTGTCCGAAAATCATAGTACAGAAAAGGAGAAAAAAGAGTATGAATAAATCATTCAAACGAATTATGGCATCTTTACTCGCAGTACTACTGATCTTGCCCCTATTTCCTGGTGCAGTATTTGCGTACGCCGAGCCGATAGATGCCGAGGCGGAGGTTCTGGAAGCCAACGCTTTGGAAATAGACGCTCTTGCGGCGACTGTTCTGATTGAAGACGAGCTAATCCGCGTAACCGTAGACGAGCACACCTCGTTAAACGTGTATCGCAGAGACGGCAACAATTGGACCTCTATGAATTCAGATATTGAGCCGCTGGGCCCGGCAGGTGCAACAGCCGAGCATCTTGTCGGCAAAGGGCCGGGCGGCACTGAACTATGGGCGGGAGAGCTTCCATGGTCATCCCCGACGGGAACGGTGAATAACCAAGGCACCAGAAATTTCCACCCGGACTCACCAAGGCTGCTTTCAGACAGATCAGCCTATGTTACCGTTCTGAGCGATACCGCACCGCCAATCACCCGCTTGGGACAGGGGCAGGGCGTTGCTGGCGTTACCTGTATTGAGTTGCAACCGGGTATGGAGTTGCATGACAGAATCATGCTGGGGCATTCTCGTTATGAAGAGCTGCTTGCAGATGATTTTGAACTTGTAAGTCATACATTTGAAGAAAACGTAGAGACACACTTTGGAACAGGGAATCGTCTGACTGTGTTGGGAATCAGCCCTTCCATTGAGCTAGAGCGTAGAATTGTTTTAGAAACAGGCGACTGGCCCGGTGCGGTTGCTGTGTCAACCTTCTATCGTTACGTAGGCCCAGAGCCTTCCCTCAACGTGTTCAAATTTGTTGAGCACAATTTTAAAATTGAAGATTATCAGCCAGCAAGATATACACGTCTCAACATTGACGGCGTAGAGGACACAAAACGCCACGCCGGTTTGTGGTCGTTCCAAGGTACGCCCATGCAATGGGGCAACGATGTTATCTTGCCCATATGGGATAACATGGGAACCGGCGGTGTCGTACCGTTTAACGAGTTGATGCTTGGGCCAAATGGCGGAAACCAAAACAACGCCACTTGGAACTCCCCGATGAAGGGCAATAACTTTGCCGCAACATCACAAAACAACTGGTTCACAGGTGAGGACTCCGGTATCCCCTACAACTTCTTCTGGGGTGAAACTGTCGGTATCGGCATTGGGTCTTTCATGCCGCACCATGTTTATGGTATGGAACTGCCGGTGCGCGGCAGTGCGATCGCCGGCAACCACTCTACAGCCTACACATGGCTCGGCTGGAACGGTAAAGTACTGGAGAGAGGCGTGGAAGAGCGCGTCGGGATTAGTATGCTGACCGTAGCCCACGGTGACCAATACATGGGCGCCAGAGTATTCGCCAGAGCGATGGACAGACTGGACATCAGACCGTTTATTCGAGAAGGTGCTTTCATTTCCAGAGAAGGCGGCAAGGATGTTTCATTAGGCGGAAACGACTATATGGGTGTCCCCCTTGATTTGCTTGTACTGCCAACAGGCGAAGAGTTGCCAAGCTGGGCGTTTGAGCCGCTTTGGGAAACATGGGGTTATAACACCACAATGGACCCCGGCAACATGATGGACTTGATGCCGTTGTTCAGAGAGAAAAACATTCGGTCTATCACCTACGATGACGGGTGGTATTGGAGAATGTCCAACTACGGTGAAGGCACTTATTTGCCAGAGCCGGCGAAATGGGCGCCTGTTGCGCCGAAACTGCAAGACTTTTTTGCAGAATTCCCGCATCCTAGGTCTCCGCAATTTGCAGAGCTTCCTGAGGACGATATCAGACGTACCCAGTTTAGAGATTCCGAAGGGAATTGGCTGTATTATCCGCCGCAGGTGTTCTTACCCCCCGGCGAAGCGCCATGCCCTGTGTGGGACTTCAGATTCCTTCCCACAGCGTCTCCGCTGGAAACAGTCAGAGTTGTTCGCGCAATGAACGAGTTTATCCACATTAACGATATGTATGTAACAGCGTGGGCGATGCAAGTGGTTGCAGTTATCGGCCCGAATCCCGCCGGCCCTGTTCCTTCCCTGAACCCTGAAATATTGAACGAACAAAATCAGGGTGGTATTTGGGCGACAAACCCGGACTGGATTGCCAGAAAAGCCAACGGCTGGCTCGCAACAGAGGAAAATGCACGGAACGCACGTATGTGTACCGGTAATCCGGAGGTCATTAACGAATTTGTTAGCTACCTTTCACACCTCGTGTTCGGTACAGGCATGTTTGAGTACCACTTTGACGGCTTCAAAGGTGACTCTTTCTACGGCATGGGCCCTTGCTTTGGCATGGATGGAAAAGGCAATGGACACGGCCATGACGGTGATATCTGGGCAGCCAGAAGAAACTATGGTACGTTCTTTAAGTATATCTTTGACTATGCAAACTACCTAAGAGGGGCCACAGAATTTTTGGGCGGCCCGATTGTGGACGTGGAAAGAGTTGCTGTACATAAAAACTGTATGTGCGGCGGCCCCGGCGACTACTTCATTTTCTCCGGCATCAACAGACCCATATGGGGTGACCATGATGGCACACGTACCAATCGTGCCCATACCTTGGTTTATCGCGGTCTTTACAGCGGCGGCGAAGTTGATGTCCCTGTAGATGGCGACCATCATGACTTGGATATGCGCTGGGTAAACGCCGGCGATAACGCCATTATTTCTGCATTCGGTACTGGTCACATCTTGGCATCGAAAGTGACTTCAGACCAATATAATGACCCCACCGGGTCTGGTCAGCGTCTCTTGATGCCGCACCACCCGAACTATGCAAGAATGCCGATAGCCTCAACGGCTCCCGGTGCCCCCACTCCAACAACGAACGTCAAGCAGGCTACGTATGGTAGTTTTGCCAAGTTTTACGGGTTGAGTGCGGACTTGCGACTGACTGAAACGCAAATGATAGGCGGCCTTTACACGTATGGAGTCGACTATCCGGAAGGTATTGTGCTTGAAAACTCGGTTCCGGGTCCGAATGCGAGTGGTGTAGGCGATCGTTTCTACTCCTTCTTTGCAACGACATTTGCAATTGATCCGGACGACCCGCAAGGGCGTGCCGCACGTCCGGGCAGCCCACCTCAGTATCAAAGCTTTAAGCAAGTACGTACGAGGGGTTCCGGCGCCGGTAACGGTTCTGTACAAGACCCATGGAACGACAACAGATGGATGCCGGACAACACACTGGACGGGCCGCTGGAAATTCGCGGTCTTGCACCCAACACAAGCCATGCGATAACGAATATTGAAACCGGCACCAGAGTAATCAGAACGTCAGATGCCGACGGTAATATCGTTGTCACCACCACCGAAGTCACAACAGATGCGAAGCCGTTGACGAATCCAAGACATATACCGGGCAGAGATTATGCGTTTGTCAGAATGGGTCTGACACTGCATGTGTCAACCGACACTGCGCGGTACGGCTCTGTTACTGGTATCGTTTGCTTAGGTGACGCCTATAACCTGCTTCCACCCATACCGTTTGGAGAATACCTCTTAACGGAGGCATTCCTCGGAAGTGATGGAACACGCGCGCTTCCGTATGAGGACATCAGACACCTTGCACATGGTGCAAGAGTCACGATCTTCAACGAAGACGGGGAGCAAATTCTATCCACCACCACCACCAACATTCCGGAGAGCTTCTATGCATTCCCGCTCGTACCGGCAGGTACTTATACCCTAGAGATTACCCATCCGTTTGCCGCGCCAGTAAGGACGGCACCGTTTGCGGTGGTTGCCGGACAAGAAACCGTTGTAGATGTCGCAATGGACGGCGACGACAGACATACCATCACCGGCACGGTGACAACTACAACAAGCGCACAATGGATTGGCTCTGTCAGAGTCATTAACGAGCTGGGTGTATCGGTTGCACAAACATGGGTGCGTGCCAACGATGACGGACAGTTTGAAATTCCTGATGTCCCGGTAGGCACATATACGTTGCGCTTTAATACGCTTCGGCTCACAGCTATCGGTGCTGTTCCGACAGACTTAGCCGGTAACGGCCTTGTAGGAGGTGCTGACGACCCACGTATTGGCGCACTGGCGGGTGCAATACCGCATCAAGAAGGGGAGCAATTTACTTTAGACGGTAATAGAGTGCATGACTTTGTAGTGCAAATGGGTGTGCCGATCACAGGTGCGATTTACCTAGAAGACACAGGGGCGCGCGCAACATTCCACTATACAACTCGTGCACAAATTTTCACCCTTGCAGCAAGCGTTATCGCAGTTGACGAACAGGGTAGAACCATCAATCACGGCAGATTGGATTTCCTCCATACTGAGCCTCTTGTACCTGTTCCTCCAGCTCTTACACACGTTGGAGTGCCTCAAATTCATAGAGTACCGGGTACATTCACCGTTTATGTTCCGCCAAATGCCGGAAATGTTCGGATTCTTGTCGCCGGCTATACGATTGCGGATCGTACGTATGGTCTGGGTGAGAGTGCTTTGCTAAATGTTGGTACGACTACTGTCGATACTGGACAGCTTTGGTTACCCAGAACATTCACCGTAAATGGGCAAGTGTTCGGGCGTAACACCAATGAACCTGTCCGTGCAAACGTGAGAGCGGTTGACCCTACTACCGGAGAGACCAGACACTCATTGGCAGCCTTGCGTGATGATGATGGTGTGCGATTGCCATTAAGAGACATTGCCGCATATTCGGCACCTGCAACAGGCAACGTTGTGTTGGCAGGTGTGCCTGCAGGTCGGCATGACATTGCGATAACGGCCAGAGGATTTGTGCCCGCACGGTTCACCAATGCGCCGGATTTGATAAGCCAAGGTGAGCTAGTGGTCAGCACTCGAAATCTGCGAGAGCTGACAGATCAATTAAATTCAGAGATACGTGATTATTTATGGCTGCTTGACCCGGCAGAGCCTGAAGTGTTGGGCCTAACAATAGGGCCGAGAGAGTTAAGAACTGTCGATAGAGCATCTAGGACGTTGTTGTTTGCAAATGTAGACGCAACGTGGGGTGCTGACGACAGCGTAGTTTGGGAACTTGCCGGGAACACAAGTGCGCAGACACGTCTTGAGCTAGGTGAGATCAATGGCGTAAGCGTAGCTTGGCTGGTTCTTGGGCCCTTTGAAGAAGCAAGCGAGCTAACAGTTACAGCTACATCAGTATTTAATCCACAGGCAACTGACACCAAGGTTATCGCAGTGGGTGAAGATGCTGACCTTGCAGATATTGAAGTACACATCACACCATATTCTCTCGTACAGCTTGACGCGGGTGAAAGCTTGGCGTTTAGCGCAATCGTGCTTGGCACACTAGACCAAGCTGTAACTTGGACGGTTGAAGGTTCTGTCAGCGCAAGCGGACAGACGGCCATTGATGCAAACGGAATGCTTTCTATCGCACCGGATGAGCAAGCGATGGAGCTACGAGTATTTGCAACTTCAGTAGCCGATGGCAACGTGACCTCCAGTCCGACAACCGTTTCGGTAGTGGCCGCTCCACAACCTGTATTTACCCTCCAGTTGCCACTGAGAACAGATGTTGACGAAGGTGGTCAAACCACGCTTCGAGTAGCAGTGGCCCCAATCCCTGGCAGAGGAACGATTGAGTTTACATGGTTTAGAAACGGCATACCCATTGCAGGTGCTTCTGGCCCAGAGTTGGTCATACCATCAGCAAGTGCTGCGGACACAGGGATATACCATGTTGTTGCACATCTTGTGATAGATGGTGTCATTGCATCATCTGCTATCAGCACACCTGGAATCGTACTCGTCGGCCTTGACCTTCTCCCAGGAATCAGTCGTGATGCCCTGCGAGACACGCTAGCGGAAGCAGCAGAGCAAGTGGAGCAAGGCAACTATTCAGATGCAAGCTGGGCGGCGTTTGTAGCAGCACGAGATGCAGCACAAGCGGTCTATGATGATCCAACCGCCACACAAGCGCAGATAGACGCAGCGACAGCAGCCCTCCGAGCGGCGATAGCCGGATTGCGTGAACTCCACGAAGCGTACATGGTCGGGGTGCGCAGAGATGGCGTTCTCCACTTCGACCCAACGGACAACATCACCCGTGCGCAAGTAGCGGCG
>WRBE01000079.1 GCA_009779845.1 Oscillospiraceae bacterium | reverse complement strand
AAGCAAAAAGTCAACACAGGGGCTGCGCCCCTATGTACCCGCCAAGGTCAAGGGCAGAGTGACGACGGTTTTGCACCTTATACTCTGCACTGGTGCCAAAACCCTCACGCCAGATGTAATAGTACTCGAAACTCCAATGGTCAAGGGCGGTGGGGCCGCCGGATTGATGTGCTATTGAAATGCGCACAAAAGTGGAACGCATAGGGTCAAGCGTAGATTGGTGGGGTGGTCTGGTAGATATTTGCTATTTGGGTATGGTGATTTTGCTATGGATGTGATAGAATCGTAGTAGTATAATAACGGCTTTAAGCAAATTCATGGAGCAATCATTTTTGCCCATAAGTACACTCAATAAATCAACACAAGTGCTCTTTATTGAATTGTTGAGCAAACTCAAAAAAATAAAAAGGAACCTCTCACCATGCCAATCATCAAACAACTAGACCCCCACGTTGCCGATATGATCGCCGCCGGTGAAGTTGTCGAGCGTCCCGCTAGTGTGGTCAAAGAACTGATTGAAAACAGTTTGGATGCTGGTGCCACCGCCATTACACTGGAAATCTCCGGCGGCGGCCTGACTTACATACGCATCACCGACAACGGTGTTGGCATGTCCGCAGAGGATGCCAATATGGCTTTCCGGCGATACGCCACCAGCAAACTCCGCACTGGGCGGGACTTAGAGGCCATCGGCACCCTGGGGTTCCGGGGTGAGGCTCTGGCGGCCATCTCGGCGGTAAGCCGGATTGACCTGCTCACCCGGTCGGCAGACGAGAGCGAGGGCACAAGCATTACCGTAGAAGCAGGGCAAGTCGTAAACGCAGGCCCCGCCGGGTGCCCCCAAGGGACGACTATGATTGTGCGGGATTTGTTTTTCAACACCCCCGCCCGGTTAAAATTCATGAAAAGCGATAAGGCCGAGGCGGCGGCGGTGACAGCCATGCTGGTGGGCGTGGCCCTGTCCCACCCGGCAGTGAGTTTTCGGTATATCCGAGACGGGCGAGAGGAATACCACACACCCGGGGACGGCAGTGTCCGCTCCGCCATCTATACCCTCCTGGGCCGAGACTTTGCCAGAGGGTTGGTAGAGGTTGACGGCAAAGGGGACGGCATCACCGTAACCGGCTTCGTCACCGCTCCAGCGGAGGCCAGAGGTAGCCGAAGCCACCAACGATTTTACGTCAACGGACGGTTGGTAAAATCAAAACTGCTCCAATCGGCGTTGGAACAGGCGTACCGAAACGTGCAATTTACCAAGAAGTTCCCCGGCTGTGTGTTATACATCACCGTGGGACTGGGGGCGGTGGATGTCAACGTCCACCCGGCCAAAACCGAGGTGAAATTTGTCAGTGAAAAACAGGTGTTCGACGGTGTATACTACAGCGTACTCACGGCTTTAGAAGAGAGTAGCTACATGCCGGAAATCACCCTATCCAGAGATACGGAAAAAGTCCTGCAAACCAAGGCTTCACCCGTGATGGCTACACAGCCATCTGTACAACCGGAACCACCCCAACAACCAAAACCACCCACGTTACCAACCCAGCAAAGCGCCTATCCGCCGCCTATGACAGAGGACGAAGGCACACTCCAAGATGCCATTGATGTGCTCTATCAAAACGTGTTGCCATTACCCACAACCCGGCCTGCTGTTTCGGAAGCGATAGCGGCAGAACCGCCCTGCCAAATGCCGGAGCCACCCGCACCTGAACACATGGATGAAGAAACAGAAGACCAGCCCTACCGGATAATCGGCGAGGCCCTAGGCACCTATATCTTAGTCGAGCGCGGGGACGAGGTGTTGTTCATCGACAAACACGCCGCCCATGAGCGGGTGATTTTTGACCGCTTGAAGAGTCAAGCGTATGAACCCATGTCTCAAACCCTGCTAACCCCTATGACAATGGAGTTAGGGCCACAGCACACAGCAGTGCTGGCAGAGCACACCGAACTCCTCAATCGATTCGGGTTTGAACTAGACCCCTTCGGCACAACCACCATCGCCCTGCGACAAGTACCGGCGGATATTGATTTAGACGAGATGGAACCGTTCCTCGCAAAATTGGCAACGAGCTTGACCCTCGGCAAAACTCCCGACTTAAGCGAATGCCGAGACGAAGTGCTCCACACCATAGCCTGCAAAGCCGCCATCAAAGCCGGACGGCGCAGCGACCCCATGGAACATTTTGAACTGGCAGGCCGGGTACTCCAAGGCGAGGTGCAATACTGCCCCCACGGCCGCCCCGTTGCACTGACGTTGAGCCGCGGACAATTGGACAAGCAGGTGAGGCGGTCATCGTAGCATGTAAAATAAATTTGTGCGCTACCCGCCTTTTCTGCGGGTAGCGTAATGATTTTATCCATCTGCAAAATTTTTCAAATTACCTATTGACCTTTCCCCCACGGAATGGTTTATCCTGTTTTTAGAGAGGAGGGCGTGCGCTATGCTGAGAATCGGTGAGGCAGCAAAACAATACGGCATATCCAACCGAACATTGCGGTATTGGGAAGATGTGGGCGTGTTAAACAGCACAAGAGCAGAAAACAGCTACAGATATTACGATAGTGAAAATCTGGCTCGGATTAACCAAATTGTCTTGTTGCGTAAACTCAAAATACCTATCGCAGATATTGAGCGGATTTTCATTGCAGACAGCTATCATGTGACTATAGAAATCCTGACTGACTATCTTGCACATATAAGGCACAATACCGCTGTATATGGTTCTCTTGCTACCATAGTTGAGAATCTTCTAGGGGCTATCAAGAGCAGCCAAAGCATGGAAGAACTATTTTTGCACCTTGAAACCCAAAACGAAGGTGTGGATTCCAAGCATGAGTTAGCACCTCAAATTCAACTCTCTGAAAGGATTGTTGTAATGGAGCAATTCAAAAGCACAGAGAAACTGAAAAACGTAAGAATCGTTGAACTTCCGCCTATGACCGTTGCGTCATATTGTGTCGAAAGTGAGACGCCAGAGGCCGACTGCGCCAGCGTATTCGACAAGTTTGTGTTAGAGCGCAATCTACACAAGCGGAGTGGATATCGTAGCTTTGGGTTTAATAACCCAGACCCCTCCGAGGGAAACCCTGTCTATGGGTATGAGCTATGGGTGACCATCCCCGAAGCGTTTGACCTCCCTGAACCATTTGTGAAAAAACAATTCGGTGGAGGTAGGTACGCCTCAATTTCGGCACAGATGAACGAGATCGGCGAGCGCTGGGAAGCGTTATACGAGTGGTCTACGCAAAGCGAACGATACGAGGGCGATTTTTCTTTGCAATGGCTGGAAGAACAAGTCATGGATCATGAAACATTTATGTCGGAGCAAGTGCCAGACAGCGAAAAACAGCTTGATTTACTATTCCCTATCAAGCTCAGAAAACAAACAGGAGTGTCACACATGAAAGAACATATTTGCCAATCATGCGCCTCACCATTTTCGCATGTAAAGCCCGGAACAAATGCCGACGGCACAAACAACCAAGATTATTGCGAGGGCTGTTTCCAAAACGGAGCGTTTTTGTACCCTGACTCTACAATAGAGAAAGAAATAGAAGATGCCCTTCCCTATGTTGTGCCAAGCGAATACCCAGATGAAGATACGGCGAGAAAGGCATTGCAGGCGTTTTATCCGACATTAAAACGCTGGGCAACCTAAGCCAGTTCTGTTAATGGAAAACAGGGATTTGATTGCCATGCAATCAAATCCCTGTTTTCCATAATTTATCTCCCCAAATACGCCTGAAAAAACAAAATCGCCTGTCGATACCCATCCAGCCCCTGTCCCGCAATGGTTTTAATACAAGCCATGCCGGTATAAGAATGCCGCCGGAACACCTCCCGATTCTCAATGTCCGTAATATGCACCTCCACCGCCGGAAGGGCAACAGCTTTGAGGGCGTCTAAGATAGCAATGCTGGTATGGGTATAGGCGGCGGGGTTGATAATAATGCCGTCTTGGATACCATAAGCCCGCTGAATCTCATCCACAATCGCCCCCTCATGATTGGACTGGAAGAGGGTAACGGTGATACCCGCCTCGGCGCAAGTATCTTGTACAAGCCGCTCTAAATCACTGTAGCCTTGCCCACCGTAAAGTTCCGGCTCTCGAATACCCAATAGGTTTAAGTTGGGGCCGTTAATAACCAATAGCTTCATGAATAACCTCCAGAATATGTGCCGCCACGATTTCAGGGGCGACGTTATTTTGCACGGTGAAGTCGGCAAGCTGTCGGTAGAGGGGCAACCGGGCCTGATACATGGCCTCTAAATTCCCTGCATGAGACAAAGGACGACCTTCCAGAGAAAGTTCCACCAAGGGCCGCTCTATATACACAATCACACTGTTTTTCCGCAGAATCTGATGATTTTCCGCCCGTGTGACACAACCGCCGCCGGTGGCAATGACAAAGGCATTGCGCTGACAGAGCTCAATCAATATCTCGGTCTCCCGCACACGGAATCCGACCTCTCCCTCGGCCTCGAATATCTCAGGGATGGCTAGGTTCGCAGCTTGCTCTATGGCCGTGTCCGTATCTGCAAACGGGCGACCCAAACCCTCCGCCACAAGCCGCCCGATGGTGGACTTCCCCGCCCCCGGCATCCCAATAAGAATGAGGTTTTTCGACATCAAAGCACCTCGCTATAACTGCCCAAGTATTTAAACTCCCGGCAAATCTCGTCCATACTATCCAACAAAACCGCAAATTCTTCAGAGTAAACAGAGGTCTCTAAGTCGAAATAGAACATGAACTCAAAGTCCCGGTCAGGCAACGGACGGCTTTCCAGTTTGTTCAGGTTGATACCCAACGCATAAAACCGGGCCAGTGCCTTATACAGCGCACCGGGCTGATGTGGCAAGGTCAGCATCATACTGGTGCGGTCGGCACCGGGATAGATTTCCAGCTTGCGGCTGATACAGATAAAACGAGTATAGTTGTTATGCCGATCCTGAATATCCCGGGCCAGACAGGTAAGGTTATAAAGCTCCACACAAGAATGGGCGCAAATGGCAGCCACATCGTCCCGCCCGGAGTTCGCAACGGCCTCGGCGGCGGCTGTGTTTTCACACCGTGTGATTTTCACATGGGGGCCGAAACTCTCCAAAAAAGCCCCGCATTGCGAGATAGCCTGTTCGTGAGAGAAAATTTCCCGAATATCCGCCTGTTTCACCCCGGCTGGGGCCACCAGATTATGATCCACCTTTAAGCGCACACTGCGGGCAATGTAGCAATCACGGCTTTGCATCAGGCTATATACCTTATTCACAGAACCAGCGGTGCTGTTCTCTAACGGCAGAACACCGTAATCGCAAAAGCCGTTCTCAATGGCGGAAAACACACTGTCGAAGGACTTCACATATTGGATGCTGGGCCGCTGAAACAACCGCCGGGCGGCCTGTTCCGAATAGGCCCCCTCTACCCCCTGACAGGCCACAGTTGCACTGGGGGGAAACAGATTGGGCGTGTCTTGTATGGCTGTTTGGATGGTCGCATAAAGCCCGGAATCCTGCTCCCATCCGGCCCGCTGGTACCTGCGGGACAATTCAAACAACGTGTCATAGAGAATGTGGGCATAGGGCGCAAGCTCTGGACGCACCTGCTCTGCTAGGGCTTGCAACTTCTCTTGCTCTCGGCCTCGGTCAAGAGTAGGCAATCCCTCAGTAGCCTTGATACGAGTAATCTCAGCAACAACGTCCATGCGCTGGGTGAACAGGGCTAGGAGTTGTTGGTCGATTTGGTCAATTTGTTGACGGGAGGTGTTGAGAGACATGGTGGGCTCCTTTCATTTCTTTATTTTTTGAGTGCGCTTAATGATTGAATAAATGTGCTTTGGTTGATTTATTGAGTATACTCTTTATTTGTTTTATGCTGTTTTTTGTAGGGACGATTATCAATCGCTCGGCCCTTGATCTTCCCTTTCGGCGTTCCGCCGATTCTGTCTTGGCGCAGACCGCCAACTGGTCATGCCCTGCCGGGCGGGCTTTCTTTTTGTCATTGAACAAAAAGAAACAAAAAATCAACACAGGAGCTGCGCCCCTATGTACCCGCTAAGGTCAAGGGCAAAGGTAGAGACCGTTTTCATGTTATGCTCCGCACTGGCGACAATACTCATCTACCAGAAGTCCGGTTGCCTCGGAACCTAGAAGGGCGTTTTTCGCCGCCAGTACGATGTACTATTGAAATGCGCTCAAAAATGGAACGCATAGAGTCAAGAGAGTTAGGTCTGGGTCAAGGTCAAGAGACCTTCCCGACCGGCTCTCCTAAGTGACGGAGAGCCTAGTGCTCAAAAAAGTACATCACCGATACATAAACAAATTACATTTCATCATCCCATTATACAACTTCCGCTTCTTCCCTGCCTGCCGTCCAAAACTCTGCTCAAAGTCTGCATGAGCCGAGAGGATATACAGTTGCCAGTTTTGCAGTTGTTTCACTGCTTGACCAAATTCTTGATAAATAACCTCCGCCTCCCGCTTCTCTAACACCCGCTCACCGTAAGGCGGGTTGGTAACGATGACCCCCTTCGGAGCCTCCGGCTGAAAACTACGGGCATCGGCTACGGAAAAACGGATATCTTCCAACACCCCAGCCCGGTGAGCGTTTTCTCGGGCTAAGTCGATCAGCGCCGAGTCAATGTCCGTAGCCAATATGGTATAGTCCCCGTGGAACTCTTTGGCCCTAGCCGCCGCTCTGATCTCGTCCCACAAAGTCTGCGGCATCTGGGGCCACGCCTCCGCCGCAAACCGCCGCCCCAGTCCGGGGGCACGGTTTCTGGCCGCCAAAGCCGCCTCAATGGCAATGGTGCCAGAACCGCAAAAAGGATCCGCCAACACATCTCGCCCCCGATAGCGGGACAAGTTCACCATAGCCGCCGCCAACGTCTCCCGCAGGGGGGCCGCACCCGATACGGGGCGATATCCTCGCTTATAAAGTCCGGGGCCCGTGGTGTCGAGGTAAATGGTACACACATCCTCCCGGATGGCAAACTGGACTTGATACATCGCCCCCGTCTCCGGCAACCGCTCCAGCCCGTAGACTTTCCCCAGCCTATCTGCCGCCGCCTTTTTGATAATCCGCTGGGCATCAGGTACCGAGCGCAGTGTCGGGCCCAATGCGTGACCTTTCACGGGGAACGCACCGTCTCGGGGCAAAAATGCGGCCCAGTCTAGGCCCTGCGCCCCTTGGTACAGTGCCTCAAAATCTCGGGCGGGAAAACTACCCAAAGTAATCAACACCCGCTCCCCGGTGCGAAGCCCAATATTCGCCTGTGCCACTGCCGACCAGTCACCGGACACATAGACCCGGCCCGTCTCTGGGGAAACATCTTTCAAATCCATCCGCCGCAGCTCATCGGCTACCAGCCCCTCTACCCCGAATAGGCAGGGAATACAAAGTTTTAGTTGCAATTGCTGTCTCCTCGCTTGTGATAATGATTTTATTTTACCACAAAAAGGGGCTGTCGTAAAGAAATCGGCATCTCGACAAAACTAGTGACGCTTCGCTCTTTACAAGCCCTGTCCAGACATGTATGATAGTGACACAGCTTATCCAATGAAGCTCATATCTTTATCCCACAACCCTATTTTTGGCGGGCTATCAACCGATAGCCCGTCCCTCTTTTTGCGATCACCCCAGAACCCAAACACTTATGCACTGGATTCTACGGGCATGATATCCCCATTCTTGTGCAACGTAGCAAGCACTTTGCAAAAAAGCCGGGGACACGACAAGCCGTAGTGGAAATATTTACGATGGCAAAATTGTCCACTTCCTGCTCGTTATATCCCTTGACTTTCCCCAACGCATCCATTATAATAACAAAGCACATACGGAGAGGTGTCCGAGCGGCCGAAGGAGCACGACTGGAAATCGTGTATACCCTTTAAAGGTATCGGGGGTTCAAATCCCCCTCTCTCCGCCAAGTGGAACAAATACGAACCCCGTCATAATTGGGAATGTCATCGTGTTTGTGTCCAAACTGTAGCACTATGTAAAACCCAAGGGCGGGTGTACGAAACGTACACCCGCCCTTGGGCATTATTCTCCTTTTTGTTCCTTATTCTTCTTCCATTCCTCAAACTCCCGCTTGCCCTCGTCTGATTCAAAAAACTTCTGAATCTCTGGCAGTAAACGCCGAGCAAGCCGCTCTAGTGCTTCGTTGGGGATTTGAAAATCATCTTGCTTT
>WRBE01000078.1 GCA_009779845.1 Oscillospiraceae bacterium | reverse complement strand
TTGTCACTGCAATACCGGTTACCACCGGTGCTGTCACTGTTAGGTTGTTTGTCGCCGCCGTCTCGTTGCTTGCAGTATGCGTGATGGTAACAGGTGTACCATTGTGCGTCAATGCCAACGCTGTACCAGCTGCAGGACTCACTGTCAGCCCGTTTGCCGCAAAGTCCGCAAACGCTACGGTTCTGGTGTCACCGTTATTGTACGTCAGCGTCACCACCAGACCAGATAAGTCTAGTGTATCCCCTACCGTGTACGTGAGAGTCGGCTGTG
Source organism: Oscillospiraceae bacterium (assembly GCA_009779845.1). GTDB lineage: Bacteria > Bacillota > Clostridia > Oscillospirales > Oscillospiraceae > WRAB01. The sequence continues at coordinate 8,337 of WRBE01000078.1, read as the reverse complement.
TTGTCACTGCAATACCGCTTACCACCGGTGCTGTCACTGTCAGGTTGTTTGTCGCCGCCGTCTCCCCGCTTGCAGTATGTGTGATGGTGACAGGTGTACCATTGTGTGTCAATGCCAACGCTGTACCAGCTGCCGGGTTCGCTGTCAACCCGTTTGCCGCGAAGTCCGCAAATGCTACGGTTCTGATGTCACCGTTATCGTACGTCAGCGTCACCACCAGACCAGATAAGTCTAGCGTATCGCCTACCGTGTACGTGAGAGTCGGCTGTGTTGTCACTGCAATACCGCTTACCACCGGGGCTGTCACTACGATTTCGAAGGTCTGCGTAAAGTTCGTGCCCACTGCCGTGCCGTCTACGACGGTCGCCGTGACCGTTACTGTACCGGCCGCCGTGGCTGTCAATACGCCATTCTCAACACCTGTACCACTCCAGACGATAGTGGTGTTCGTTGCATCCGCCGGAACCACCGTACCCGCCAGTGTTAGCGGTGTGTTCGCCGCTACCGTCAACGCTGATACCTTGGTGATTGCCGTTACTGGTACAAACGGTGCTACCACCGTAACCGTGTCATTGCCACTGGGATGACTGCTCGGAATGATAACCGGATTAACACGGAGCGAAGTGCCTTCAAGAACTGCGTAGTAGATTGACTCTACAATGTCAAAGCCAAAATTAAGCGTATCACCGACTTCCGCATCCGCAGGCACGAGGAACCGAACTGTCACAAGGTAACCAGTGCCTGTTACGTTCACGTTGCCATTTTCATTTGATCCTGCTTGGAAACCGAGGACCATTCTGCCTTCCTGCACCTGCGGAATTATGCCCTGTGAGAACGGAATGTGAGGTTCAGTATCCACAGCTGCTCTAAGGATCGTCAGGTCTCCACTTTCTAGAATTATCTGAAGGGTACCAATACCGGGGTCTGGATTTTCTGTCAACACAAAGTCAACCAAAATCTCCGCACCCGGAACCACTGGTGTCTCGTCCCGCACCGTCGCCGTTACCACAACCTCACGATCAACTACGGCCGTCAAGCCTGCCATGGCCTTTTCCATTGCGTTGTTTAACGCTGTTAACGCAGCATCTACTTCCTCTTGCGTTGCATCTGCGTCGCCTAGAACATCTTCAGCCGCTGCCACTGCCACATCACGCGCTGCCTCAAACGCTGCTATACTACCTGCTGTATAAACTCCAGGATCAGGTGTTTGGGCGTTTGCATCTTCGATCGCTTCTCTTAACGGTGCTCTCTCGACCCACACCGTCGTATCGCCTTGTAAGAAAAACTCATAGTCGTCAAATGAGCGCCACACGCCTGCGGTTCCGCTGAGTGTACATCTTACACCAACGACAACCGGTCCAGGCTCTGTAATTTCAACTTGCATCTCAAACCATACGTGAGGCTGCCCCATCGCTTCACGGCCGATGTCAAATATTACTCTCGAAGCCGGATCGCCGGGAGTGAGCTCAACGTATAAGAACAAGTCTCCTAATGTGGCATCGCCTGTGCCCTGTGCCCATATGCCGAAGGTATATATGCCCGGCTCCACAATATTCACCGTCTGGAAGTGTTCACCGCGCGTTCCGGCCGGGTAAGCCGCATTGGCACCCCTCCAGTAGTTAAAGTGCCAATCTCCATTACGGGGATTGTTACCCGGTTCGTTTCTGATGCCATCATTGTTTCCGCCGGTTGTCATTTGAGTCCAGCCATTTGTTCCCTGTTCGAAACCGGGATTCGTGAGCAGGTTCGGGCCAGTCTCGAATCTTTCGCGCAGCGTAATCGGTCCCGCCTGTGCGATAATCCTGCCCTCTGTGTCTCTTGCAACCGCTCTAGCGGTGAATCCTACCCAATCGTTATTCATGGGCACAATCAATTCAAGATCAAGGACATCTTCAAGAGGAATTGTACCTGCCACCCCGTCAGGCAACGTAACGAGCTCTCTGTTTTGGTCACGGATTTCAATCGTGAGCGTACCTTCCAGCACGTCAGCCGTTGTGTTGATCAGATTTGCGGTCGGGTTGTTGTCGATTTGAGCTATATCTAGTGTTATAGAACCCAATTGACGGAGTGTAACCACATTGTCCTCGGGCTCTGCGAGTACAAATGTCATTTCCGCAGTATTTCTCAGGGTAATAGCAGCATCGCCCCGCCATACAGTTGCAATTGGTTCAAACTCCACAACATACACAATTGGACCGCCTGTGATTGCAGTTAGTTCGATGTTTGCGGGTGCTATTGTGAGATCATCAAGTGTCAGCCCGCTACGCGGTACGGAAAGGGTGATGATGAGTCTTTCGGACTCGTATTCGCCCTCTTCCGCCACAGTGTATTCAATCGTCTGGAACGCGGCGGGCCGCCCCCAAGTAACCTGCATGGTGCTGATTCTGAAACTACCCTCTATCGGGTTCAACATTGGGTATGGAAAGTCATTTTGGTCAAACGCCTGCATAAATACACGCACTCTTGACGATGCGACGGGATCAAAGAATATGGTTGTCGGCTGATTATTGGCAGTTGCCCTTACGACAAACTGATTCTCCGCCTCTACCCATGCAAAGCCGTCCCAATATTGGACTATCATGTCGATTGGTATAATGTAGTTTACAGGAGTAATGAAGTTGAGGGAAACTTGGTCAAAGGTTCTCTCACTCGGCCAGAAAACTTCAACGAAGTCATTGGCGCGTGCACGACCGGTATTAAGTGGGGAACCGGCTGCTCCACCAACAACCGCACTGCTTACAAAGACTGACCTGTTATCCCAGAAAACGCCGTCACCTGTGCCATTAATCATATGGTTCGGCATGTTTGCCGCACCACTCTGCGTGGTACCTCCAGTTGTATGTGACGCCGTTGCTATGGCACCGGTGGTCATGGTCTCGCCAGTGACGGATGAAACATGTTCAAACCATTGGGCTCTCGGAATTTCAAACGCCCCATCGGGAGCTCCGTCCATGTCACCCGTCAGATCATCATTAAAGGCATGATCAAAACGATCCGCTATCATTGGAACAACATCAATTATAATACTCGGTGCCAACGCAGATAAAGCGGCATCATCAAACGTACCGGTCACTGTAAACGGGCCGAGCGCATCAAAGCTTATGTCCGGAATGGCATTCCATGTCACACTTCTCGGTATTGTTATATCACCGAACGTTACGTTGACATCTCTGGGTAAGGATACGATAGGCACGCCTTGCAGAGCCTGTACCGTTCTTGGAGCGGCGATCGTTGCACCAGCAGGGTTAAGCGTTGGATGCGTCACCGTTGGAAGAATATCTGTCGGTGATGAACTTGCTGTCAACACTGCCGGAACCATACCTTGGGAAGTTACGGTAAGAGTGACGTCACCACTTCCGCCTCGTTCACCTATCAATACTACCAATGCCTTGCCCATCCATGCTGAGCGCTCTGCATAGGCGGTTTTTTCCCGTGCATTGGCTTGGTTTTCTATACTTGTATCCCAATAATTGGGCCACCATTTATATGCCTCGACAGTTTCTGTCGCACCATTGTCCACACCAAAGATGTAGGCGGGGCCTTCAACCTCAAATTCGAGTAGATTATTGGCAGACGGTACTCGTTCGCCATATTCATCCACAACGTCAATTTCAACAAACATGAGACTTCTGCCGTCAGGAAGCAAATAGGTATTGTCAGGTGTTGTCATGTCAAAGGTATATGGGATACCCGCTGTACTTATACTATGTTCAGCCGTTAGCCCCTGCGCTACCGCAACTTCATATGTTGTTCCTTGCGGAAGCGGGTCATTCGGACTGGGGGTTTCTCTTACGGGATTATATGCAACTACTTTTAATTCGCCCGGCTCAAAAGGCACGACCCATGTCAAATGAATCTTACCGTGGGTTGCTCCGTCTCCGGTTGCAAATATCTGCTGCATCCTCGGATCTGTGTTGTCTATCGTCCCCGTACCAGAACCGGTCGGTATGTTGGCCGGTTCGCGCGGCCCTGTCGGGCTTGTATACCCGAAGGGGTTAGACGCCGGTCTTCTTAGGCCTGTATGGAATGTACCGCCCGATGCGTCAAATGTTGGCTCGTCAGTCTCCCAATAGTAGAGATCAAAGAAGGTCCGTTTACGCTCAAAGCGGAATTCCGGCTCTCCAAGACATTCGCCATTTAGGTAGAGACGTGCTGATCCTGCATTTGTATAGACCCATACATCTACATGTTCGCCCACTTGCCAATCTGTCCAGTTATCAGGCACAATAACAGCAAACGGATCTTCTGTCCAACAATTCCAAGTCGCACGGTAGGCGTGATAAGAAGCTTTGGGGAAACCTGCTATATCAATCGCTCCAAAGTTTGCAGTCACAACCGGCCATCGTGCCGCTCCTCCGGCACCCCAAGGGGTCGGTTCGCCGAAGTAGTCAATGCCGCCCCAAATGAACATGCCCGCAAAGAAGTCACGGTCACGGTTCTTCTTCAGTCCATACTCATGCGGCATGGTCCATGATGTTAAGTTATTGTCATAGGACGATACGCCGCGATTCCCCGGTGTATCATCCGCCGGAGTCTGAGGCAGACGGGGAGACTGATATTTACCCCGTGTTGAGGTCGCTGATGATGATTCCGCTTCAAAGAAGAATGTGCCGCGGCGACCTACATGTCTCAAGTTTGCATACAGTACGTCAAGGCTGTGAGCGGAATTATAGTTAAATCCAAATCCGTCAAGTGCTCTTGCTACATTCAGCCAGTCGCCACCGGAACCCATAGCAGAACGAAGATGGTCACCACCATATACGATGTATCTTGTGGGGTCTAAGTCATGAACGATATTTCTGAGCCTTAATGCCTCGGTAAAAACATTATGAGCGTTTGCAGCCGTTGTCACTCTCGGGAATTGATCCAAGGCAATATTCCTGTGATCAAGAGCCGGATTTGTTGCTACTTCGTCATCGGTAAAGAATTCTTCCGTGCTGGCACCCATGTTCCCGTCTAACCCACGCCATAAATAATTCGGGTTGAACCAAGGACGCCTGCTACCTACTCCTCGTACCTCGTTACCTATTGACCACATAACGATAGAGGGTTCATTTATGCCACGAAGCACCATCTCTCTTGTAATCCAGTCCGACCATAAGAGTTCCGCATCGGCAGGCATCGGTCTCCAATAGTCAGGTTCTCTCGGAACGCCAATACCGGGGAAATCACCTGGAACAGAACGCAAGAACCAAGTCCCGATGTCAAATGTAGCTTTTGCTCCACCCCAGCCATCAAAGTTTTCGTCAACGACTAAGATTCCAAGCTCGGAACATATCGCCATGGTTTGATTGGAATGGGGGTAGTGGGCCGAGCGGAATGAGTTGATGCCCATGCCCATAAGAAGGCGGAACTGACGACGAAGGGCATCTTCGTTTACAGCGGCACCTAATGCACCGAAGTTAGAGTGCAAGTTTGTCCCTCTCAAATCTATAAGCGTATCGTTTAAGAAAAATCCGCGATCCGGATCGGTATGTATCCAACGGAACCCCCATCTGATATCAACCGTATCAACAAGGCTCAATTCCGTAGCATTCACATCCGCATAAAAGAGCTCGGCTCTGATTGTATAGAGGTACGGGTCTCCCGTATCCCAAGTCCACCATAAATTTACATCCGGCACTTCGACCACAAAATGAAACCCATGTGCCGTGTTTGGATTTGAGCCTTGCCCCGCAATCGGGGATTCCGGTGTCGGCGCGTCATACCATTCACTTACCACTACATTATCTTGGCTGTCAATGACTGATATACGCATATTCGCCGATCCGTTTGAAAAATCGGTATTAAACGCATTGGCAGATACATGTAGTTCGGCCGACCCGTCTGCTAAGTATGTCTCTCTCAAATCAGGAGTCCGAAGGATGATACCGTGACGGTCGAAGCTTGCATTGTTTTTTACGATAAGGTTAACAGGACGCAGTATACCGCTGCCTGAGTACCAGCGACCGGACGGGTTCATATTTTCAACCCTTACTACAATGACATTTTCTCCGCCGGGCTGAATCGCGTCGGTAATATCATAGGCAAAGCCTGTATATCCGCTGGGATAAGTACCGAACTTTTGTTCGTTTACCCAAACTGTGGAGTTCTTATAAACTCCTTCAAATTCGACGATAAACCGCTTTTGGTCGTTTGTCTGTTGTGTCGTACCACCTGCGTCTTCAAACGTGTCGGGTACATAAAACGTCTTGCGATACCAACCCAAACCACCTTGAGTAAATCCTTGGCCCGCAATAGCATTCGTGTTCGGGCCACCTCTCATGCCTTCAAAGCTCCAGTCATGGGGCACATTAAGCGTACGCCAATCGCTGTCATCAAAGCCCATGTCGATTATCTCTGCTGTGTTCGGCATACCTACTGGGTCTAAGAGACCGTTGTCTGCCCATGCTGACGCATTTTGAGTTGGTGCCGGGCCGGTGCCGTCGGCATTTGCAATTTGGGGAGTACGTGTAGCGAGTAAGAACTGCCAATCAAAGCTAAAGCAATGATTATGCTCTGTCACATCAATAACCTGGACTTGTGCAGCTCTTTCCTCCATAGCCGGGAACGTTCTCTCCGGCACTTCCGGCTCAGACTGCTCCGTCACCAACGTGACCACCTCTACTATTTCCGGAGGTTCCATAGGGTTTGCCAACGCTGCCCCTGGGAATGTGGTGAATAGCATTAGCAACGCCAATGCCAAGCACATCATTTTCTTGCGCTTTCTTCTTTTCTCCATGTTCTCTTACTCCTTTTTTCTCCTGTAGTTTTTTTCTTCTTTGAGCCAATCTGGACACGGTTTTTTCAATACAGATAATATCACTTTTATCGAAGCAATACAATAGTGCTCAAGAAAACAATATGCACAAAATTGGCTTTTGCTTTTTATGCATATTGTCACTCTGCAAGTTTGGTATATCAAATGCTCTATTTCTTCACGATTACTGTACTCAGATGAATAGGAAAAGTGCCCCTTGGCGTAAAGTAATAAAACTACACCAAGGGGCACTGCTATGAACAGGAGCGACACACATATCAAGCACCAAGAGGGCAAGCGCCAGCCACAGGACTGTGCCCGTGGCTATTCCTTCACCACCACAGGCCGCCTACGGCCTCTCCCCTCTGCAACCAGCCACAGTAGCACCGGGAATCCCACCTGAAACGCCGGGGCCACACGAAGATGAATCTGTGGGAGAAGCGTAAGGGCAGCTAGGTTGGGAAGTAAAACTGCGGAGAGTACCACCGTGGCAAGGGCGGCGGGAATCATGGCCCGGTTCCCCTTTGGTACCCGGAATACCTGCCGGGCGGCTTTGGTGGCCGCTAGTAAACAGATTGCCGCCTTGGTCAGCCCCGCCAAGATGACAGGCAGAACGGCCAAAAACTCGACCCTGACCCCAATAGCGCCCATTTGGACAGCCCCCACCGCTTTGAAAAAGGGGTAGAGCAGTGCCTCCATCCCCCCTGTGCCCAAAATGGCCGTGTCCCGCAGGAAATGGAGAACGAACATCCCCACAGCCACAGCGGTACCGAACAAAAACAGTTTGTAGGGGCTGGCCGTCCGATCAAACCGCTCCAGTAGGGCCAAGAGTACCACCGCCCCGCCTAAGGGGTTCACTGCGGCCCATATTCCGCCTTGTACCAAGGCTCTTCCTCCACTGCTGCCAATGGGGAGCAGATGTTCTGCGCGCATAATAGGTACGGCCAGCAGGGTCAATACCACGGTCGTAAACACCAGCACCGCACCTAAGAGCAGGCTCCACTTCCCCACCGCTCGGGTTCCGCTGTTGGCCAGATAGGCGCATAACAAAAAGAAAGCCAATAGAATCACAAGCAACGGTGTATTCGGAAGGCTCACAAACTGCACAAACGCCCCATAATACACCCGCACCATAGCCGCAAGCGCAAGGAAATATAAGAAATAGAGTGTGCTTATAACAACTGATAATCCTCTGCCCAGCGTACATTCCAGCATCTCAAATAAGTTCAATCCCGGTAAAATCCGCACCAAGCGAGCCAAAATGAGCAACAGAGGCACCACAAAAAGCAGGCCCAGTATTTGGGCAAGCCAACCATCTGCACCCAGCCCGGTTGGGGTGCCGAAGAGATTTTGGCCCCCCAGATAAAATAGTAGTAATATCGCAAGCCCACTCGGAACATGCAAGGTGCCTGTCGCAGGTTTCCCGCTCATGTCCTCACGTATAATAGCGTTATCCTCAGAAATCGAGGGTGGCGCTATTTCTCCTTTCTTTCGATTGTGTCATCGGGATTAGCCACCCGATTGATATAATAGATGTGGCACTGCGGATTTGTACCATTTCCTTACAGCTTGACTGGTTGGGGGTGACTCAAACCGCA
>WRBE01000077.1 GCA_009779845.1 Oscillospiraceae bacterium | reverse complement strand
TTTGGCACCAGTGCAGAGTATAAGGTGCAAAACCGTCGTCACTCTGCCCTTGACCTTGGCGGGTACATAGGGGCGCAGCCCCTGTGTTGACTTTTTGCTTCTTTTTGTTCAACGACAAAAAGAAGGCCCGTCCGGCAGGACATAACAAGCCCTTGGCTTGCGCCAAGCCAAAATCGGCGGTAACGCCAAACAAAAAAGGTCAAAGGCAGGGGATACCCGCAATCCCCCCAGCAGGGCCGAGATCAAAGGCCAAGCGATCGATAATCCCCCTACAAAAGGACAAAAACCCAAGACCAAAGCACACAACATTCCTACCCACAAACCAATCCCAATCAAAAAAATACAAACATTTTTTCAACACCGGAATATTTTCGTCAAATTTTTGAAAAAAACTAAATCTTTTGCCTTGTATTTACGAGCAGAATCATGTACAATGTCTTTGTTGATTATTTAACAAGAGGAGGGGTTGGGTTTGAAAAGCTTAAAAGTGGTCATTTCACTGGTTGCGGCTCTGGTTGCTGTGTCAGCTGCCATCGCTGCCATTGTGATCTACCAAGAGGAACTGCAAAAGCTCTATCAGGACTGTGCAAGCTACTGCCGCAAAACGCTGGGCGGCAAAAAAGACGAGTACGCCGACTTTGCAGACGTGGAGTAAAACGACTCGGACAGGCAAACACTAGATCGTGTTGACACAAGGCAACATGTGCAACTGTTGTCTTGTGTCAATGCGGTCTAACAAAGTACCAGAACTTTCACTTATAGTATTTAGGAGGAAAACGACCAATGGCAAGAAAGCTAAAAACCATGGACGGTAATACCGCCGCTGCCCACGTATCCTATGCGTTTACGGACGTGGCTGGTATCTACCCCATCACCCCGTCATCTAACATGGCGGAGTATGTAGACATCTGGGCTTCTGAAGGGCGCAAGAACATTTTCGACCAAGAAGTACATGTTGTCGAAATGCAGTCAGAAGCCGGTGCGGCCGCCACCTGTCACGGTGCGATTACCGCAGGCACCATGTCCAGCACCTACACCGCATCTCAAGGACTTCTGCTCATGATTCCCACCATGTTCAAAATCGCTGGTGAGCAGACACCCAACGTCATCCATGTATCCGCCCGTACCGTTGCGACCCATGCACTGGCTATCTTCGGCGATCATTCCGATGTTATGGCTTGCCGTTCCACTGGGTATGCTATGCTGGCAAACTCTTCCCCGCAAGAGGTTATGGACTTAGGCGCTGTGGCACACTTGGCGACGGTGCCTGGTCGTGTGCCTGTTTTGAACTTCTTTGATGGGTTCCGTACCTCTCACGAACTGCAAGACGTGCAGGCTTGGGAGTATGAGGACTTGGCCGAGATGTTCGACTGGGATGCCCTGTGGCATTTCCGTAAAACCCAAAACAACCCCAACCATCCCGTGGTACGGGGCTCTGCTGAAAACCCGGACACCTTCTTCCAACATCGTGAAGCGTCCAACAAAGTCTATGACGAGTTCCCCGCCATCGTGGAACAGTATATGAACAAAGTCAACGAAAAAATAGGGACTGACTACAAACTGTTCAACTACTACGGTGCGCCGGATGCCACAGAAGTCATCGTGGCTATGGGCTCTGTTTGTGAAACCGCAGAAGAGGTTGTGGATTACCTCAACGCCAACGGCAACAAAGTGGGCCTGATTAAAGTCCGCCTGTACCGTCCGTTTAGCATCAAGCATCTCTTGGACGTGATTCCTGATACGGTAAAAACCATCGGTGTCATGGATCGTACCAAAGAGCCAGGTGCCCACGGTGAGCCGCTGTACCTCGATGTGGTTGCCGCACTGAAAGGCTCTAAGTTTGACCATGTGAATATCGTGGGTGGCCGTTATGGTCTTTCTTCTAAAGACACACCGCCGTCTAACATCATCGCTGTGTTCCGCAACATCCAATCCGATGCGCCGAAACATAACTTCACCGTTGGTATCAACGATGATGTAACCCACCTGTCCCTGCCCATCACCGAGAACCCTGTTACCACAGGCAAGAGCATCGTCTCCTGTAAATTCTGGGGTATCGGCGGCGACGGTACGGTTGGTGCCAACAAGAACTCTGTTAAAATCCTAGGCGACCACGCAGGCAAGCGGGTACAAGCCTACTTCCAATACGACTCGAAAAAGTCCGGCGGTGTTACTCAAAGCCATATCCGTTTCGGTGATGAGCCCATTCGCAGCACCTACTTTGTCACCCACAGTGCCGACTTCGTGGGCTGTCATGTGCCGTCTTACATTGAGCGCTATGACATGGCCTCCGGCATTCGCCCCGGCGGTACGTTTTTGATTAACTGTAGCTGGGACGTGGAAGAGCTGGGCAAACACATGCCCGCCGCACAAAAGAAATACATTGCGGAAAATAACATCAAAGTCTACACCTGTGATGCGGTTCGCATTGCGCAAGAGCTTGGTCTCGGTGCCCGCACCAACACCATTCTGCAAGCGGCTTTCTTTAAGCTCAACCCCCAACTCATGTCTGTAGAAGAGTCCGTTCTGCGCATGAAAGAGGCCGCCACAGCGACCTACGGCCGCCGTGGTGATAAGATTGTTCAAATGAACCACGACGCCATTGACGCAGGTATCGCAAGCGTCATTGAGCTACAAATCCCGGATAGCTGGAAAAACCCGGCACCGGATGCACCGAAGAAAAAAGCCGAAGGCGATCGCAAAGAGTTGGTCGAGTTTGTGGAGAACATCCTTTTCCCCATCGCCGCCCAAAAAGGCGACGACCTGCCGGTTTCCACCTTCGTACAAGACAGATACGCCACCTTCCCCCAAGGTTCCGCCGCTTACGAAAAGCGGGGTATCGCAGTGAATGCGCCGGAGTGGATTCACGAGAACTGCATCCAGTGTAACCAGTGTGTCTACGTCTGTCCCCACTCTATCCTGCGGCCTTACGTGCTGACAGAAGAGGAAGTGAAACACGCACCAAAGGGCCTGAAATCCCTGCCGCTCACCGGCAAAGGTACAGAGGGCCTGCACTACGCCCTTGGCGCTTCTGTAATGGACTGTATGGGTGCGCCTAGCTGCGGCTCTTGCGCCGTTGTCTGTCCCGCCAAAGAGAAGGCGATTGTTATGAAGCCACTAGAAGAAACCCTAGAGGAGCAAACCTTCTTCGACTATTTGAACGACCTCAACAAAGTGAGCGAGAAAGACCTGAGCGCTTTCGGGCCTCAGTTCCATCCCACGACAGTGAAGGGTTCTCAGTTCCTCCGTCCGCTCTTGGAGTTCCACGGTGCTTGTGCTGGTTGCGGTGAGACACCGTATGCCAAACTTGTCACCCAACTGTTCGGTGAGAGAATGTATATCATCAACTCCACCGGCTGTTCCTCCATCTGGGGTGGCACCTATTCCCAAACACCTTACACCGTCAATAAAGACGGTCAAGGCCCCGCATGGCTCAACTCTCTCTTTGAGGACACAGCAGAGGCCGGTCTCGGCGTTTACTTCGGTGTCAAAAAGCAGAGAGAGCGGGCGAAAATGGTGGCGGAGCAAATCGTTGCTGAAAACGTCAATGCAGACACCACAAAAGCGGTTGAAGCATGGCTTGCGGCCTACGATGACGGCAAAGAGTCCAATGTCACCGGTAAGGCACTGGAAGCCGCTTTGAAAGCTGCCCTTGATAGCGGATGCAAAGACAAAAAAGTTGCAGAGCTGTATGCGTCTTCTAACCAGTTCATGAAACCCTCCGTCTGGTGCTTCGGCGGCGACGGTTGGGCCTATGATATCGGCTACGGCGGCCTAGACCACGTTATCGCTTCCGGTGAGGATATCAACATGCTGGTATTCGACACCGAGATTTACTCCAACACCGGCGGTCAGGCCTCTAAGGCCAGCCAAATGGGTCAAGTGGCCCAGTTTGCAGCAGCCGGTAAGCCGGTGAAGAAAAAAGACTTGGCACAAATCGCCATGGCTTACGGTTACGTCTACGTGGCCCAAGTCGCCATGGGTGCTGATTACAACCAGACCTTGAAGGCAATTCGGGAAGCGGAAGCCCACAAAGGCCCGTCTATCGTCATCGCCTACAGCCCCTGTATCAGCCACGGCAACAAAAACGGTATGGGCGACGCAATGCCCACCACCAAACGTGCTGTTGAGGCGGGTTACTGGCACAACTTCCGGTTCGACCCGGACTTAGCCGCAGAGGGTAAGAACCCGCTGACAATCGACTCCAAGCCCCCCACGAAGAGCTACGGCGACTTTATCCACGAAGAAGTCCGCTATACCTCATTGGAGCGCAAGTTCCCGGAGCGGGCGAAAGAGCTGTTTGCCCTAGCGGAAGTACAAGCCAAAGAGAAGTGGGAACTGCTCTTGGCACAAAAAGAGATGTACGACAAGAAGTACGGCGGTTAAGCCAAACTTTCGATGTAACGCAAGAAGTCCGCAACCCATTTGGGTTGCGGACTTTGTGTGTTTGTGGTCGCCCAATCCCAACAGATACCTTGATTTGTCCTGTCTGAAATGATATAATTTTGTAAAAACCACTCGAACATTGTATTTTGCAGTTTCTATTCCAGAGGAGGACACGAACGATGAGAACGAAGGCGATGAAGCAGGGGATTTGTTTGTTGGTGGTGGTGTTGCTGTTGTGGACAGCGGTACCGGGGGTTGCGGTGGAGGTGGAGCCGCTGGCGTTTCGGACGGAGCCGATGGTGGCGGCGGGGTGGGGACATACCGTGGCACTCCGCAGTGATGGCACAGTGTGGGCTTGGGGAGACAATCACTTTGGGCAATTGGGTGCCGGCTCTAACTTTGAATACCATTTGCCCATACAGGTTTCAAGTCTCACAAACATTGTATCAGTAGCGGCTGGCGGGACTCACACCGTGGCACTCCGCAGTGATGGCACAGTGTGGGCTTGGGGAGACAATTACTTTGGGCAATTGGGTGCCGGATATAGCGTCCAATATCACTTTCCCATACAGGTTTCAAGTCTCACAAACATTGTATCAATATCGGCTGGCTGGAGGCATACCGTGGCACTCCGCAGTGATGGCACAGTGTGGGCTTGGGGAGACAATCACTTTGGGCAATTGGGAGATGGAACTACGACTGACCGCAACATTCCGATACAAGTGCAAGGCCTTTCAGATGTGGAATCAATATCGGCTGGCTGGGGGCACACCGTGGCACTCTGCAATGATGGTACAGCGTGGGCTTGGGGAGACAATTGGTCCGGTCAGCTTGGCGACGGAACGACGACTGATCGTAGCACCCCTGTACAAGTGCAAAATCTAACAGATGTAAGAGCAATATCGGCCGGTGCGTTTCATACGGTAGCACTCCGAAATGACCGAAGAGTGTGGGCTTGGGGAGACAATAATAGCGGTTATTTGATTGGAAGTGCTGCAACTCGCGTTACTGTACCAGTGCAAGTTCCGATTCTTATGAACATAGCCACAGTTGCGGCGGGTAATGGTTATACCGTGGTAGTCCAACGCGATGGCATGCCTTTGGCTTGGGGAATAAATTTTAATGGTCAATTAGGTTGCAACTCAGAAGTCAGTCGTTTTATGCCTGGAGAAGTTCTCGGACTTACGAATGTGGTATCAGTTGCAGCCGGCGCGTCTCATGCAATGGCACTACTGCGGGACGGTACAGTTTGGGCTTGGGGAAGCAATTGGGCCGGCCAGTTAGGAAACGGCCTTACAGCTGACCGCGATTCTCCCATGAAAGTCCGCAACCAAGGTTGGGCAGGTGACTTCAACCTCGGCACAGCACCCCCGCCGGGGCGCACCCACTTCAACGATGTCTGGCTGGACGACTGGTTCCACGATGCGGTAGAGTTTGCCTACACCCACAATATCATGCAAGGCACCTCCTCTACAGCATTTGCACCTCGCGCAAACTTCAGCCGTGCCCAAGTGGTGGCGACCCTCTACCGTATGGAACACGGCGGCACGGCGAGAGAGATTCCCTACGCCTATAACCGCCCTGTATTTAACGATGTAGAGGCGAGTGTGTGGTATTCGCCCTACATCATCTGGGCCTATGACAATGACATTGTAGCCGGTATCGGCGGCAACCGCTTTGGCCCCAGCAGAAACGTGACCCGAGAGCAGTTTGCCGCCATGCTACACCGCTTCGCCGAGTTTATCGGGCACGACATTGTCGCAGGTGTAGGTTCGCAGTGGGACAGATTCACAGACCTCTACCAAATCAGCACATGGGACGGAGCGAGAGAGGCACTTAGCTGGGCCAACTATCACGGCCTTATCACCGGGCGCACCGCCACCACCATCACGCCGACTGGCACCGCACAACGCGCCGAAGCCGCTACAATTTTGATGCGGTTTATGCAAACCTTTGAGGAGCAGCGAATCGTAGAATAGATAAACAACACCGCCACATTCCGATAACAGGAATGTGGCGGTGTTGTGTGTTTGCCAAAATTGTGATTTATCACTTCGTCACAGCCAAAGCCGCTTCAAACAACGACTGGCTCAAATCTTTCTTCTGGGCCAAGCCCTCTTCCATGTCGCAGTCTACCACATCGCCGTCTTTAGAGATAACTAGGCGGGTGGGCTTTTTTCCGGCTAAGAGCAGATTGGCGGCGTGACAGCCCATTTGGGTGCCGATGACCCGGTCTTGGGCGCTGGGCTGACCGCCCCGTTGTATGTGTCCGAGAATGGTGACACGGGCGTCCATCCCCGTGCTTTCTTGCACTTTGACGGCCACGTCTTGGGCGGAAGAGTGGCCTTCCGCCACGATGATGAGGTGGTGGTTTCTGCCGGACAGGCGGCCCATACGGATTGGCTCGATGACGGCGTGTTCAAAGTCTACGTGCCGCTCTGGCAATAGAATACAGGTGGCACCCACGCCCACGCCAACGTTTAAGGCTAGATGACCGGCTTCGCGGCCCATGACCTCTACCACACTGCAACGCTCGTGAGACTGCATGGTGTCACGGAGCTTGTCAATGGCGTCAATGGCGGTATTACAGGCGGTGTCAAACCCAATAGAATAATCCGTACAGCAAATATCATTGTCAATGGTAGCCGGAATCCCCACCACGGCCAAGCCCCGTTGGGAGAGAGCCAAAGCACCCCGGAAACTACCGTCTCCACCGATGACGGCGAGACCCTGCAAACCCATATGGCGGCAGGTCAGGGCCGCTTTCTCTTGCCCCTCTTCCGTGAACATTTCCATACACCGGGCAGTGTATAGCATAGTACCGCCCCGGTTTAACAGCCCGTCTACACTGCGACGGGTGAGTTCCACTAGGTCCCCGCTAATCAGACCGCTGTACCCGCGGCGGATACCCAGCACACTGACCCCTTGACTGCTGGCTGTCCGAACCACGGCCCGAATCACCGCATTCATCCCCGGCGCATCCCCACCGCTGGTCAGGACACCAATTCGTTTGACTTGCTTCTGCGTCATATCTGTACATCCCCTTTCCAAAAGGAAAAATTCCCTAACTTATAATATAACATAATTACTCTTGCTTCGCAAGATTGCAATCACCAAATCACTGCCTATTCAGCAGGCACAGACTCTTCTTCCGCTGCGGGATTAACCCCTTCCGGCAGCACCTCAATCACATGGCTGTTCATTAAGCTGTTGGGGATCAGTATCTGCGACCTTGTTTCCGCACGAACCACTGTGTGGCGAAGTCCGATCTCTTCAATCACACCGATGAGGTCAGGGCCGTGATAGCATACCCGATCTCCGACTTTAAAGGGTCGGAAGATTAGTAGCACCATACCGCTCACAATATTACTTAACGCCTGTTGGGACGCAAACCCCACCACAATGGCGGCAATGCCAGAACCCGCCAATAAACTAGTCATGACAGAATCCATCCCCGGCACATTCTGCAACGCCCCAGCTAAACATACGATGTAGAGGAGTGCTTTGACCACGTAGCGCAGATACCGCAGAGATGTCACATCCCGTCCATTGGCCTGTAGTCGCCGTTCTGCCCGCCGGAACAACCGTTTGGTTAGTTTCAGCGACACCACCAATAGGGTCAACGCCGCTATGATTCCCAATATACTGGTAGCCAGTTGGACATTATCAATGCCAAACAGGTCATATAATCGTTGCATGAAAGTCCCTCCTTATCATCAAGCCCCTATAGCCTACCATAAAAACCGTCCGAAGGCAATCTGTTGATGCTGTTGCATTTATATTTGGACTATGGTAAACTATATAACAATAGAACTTATCGTAGGAGGGACATGACTATGGATCACAACGAATACGGCAAAGGAATCTTTGATGAAAATGAACACAATCGTGGACGCACCTTTGTCAGTGGGATGGCCGGGGTCTATGGGCTGATGTTTTTGGGGCTTTTGGCCAGTGCGGCGGCGGCCATGTTTACCCTGTCCTCTGATTTTATGTGGAGCTTGGTATTCGGTCACCAATTCGGCTTCTGGGCCTTTCTCTTTGCGCCGCTGCTATTGGTAATGTTTGCCTTCCCCCGGGTGTGGGGCATGTCACCCGGTGCTGCCCTTGGGCTGTTCTTTGTCTATGCCCTCATAAACGGCCTCACGTTAGCCGTGATTTTCTTGGCATATGACATGGGAACAATCTTCTTGGCCTTCTTCTCCGCTGCCGGTATGTTTGGTGTTATGGCAGTCTATGGTGCGCTGACGAAAGCCGACCTCTCTGGTATGCGTAGTTTTCTTTTGATGGGTTTGTTCGGTATCATCATTGCCAGTGTCTTAAATTTCTTTTTTGCCAATGGTATGCTGGATATGATAATTTCTTACGTGGGTATCGCCATTTTCCTCGGTCTCACTGCCTATGACGTGCAACGGATTCAACGGGCCATGAACGACCCCAACAATCCCAACCCCACCGGTGTGGCGGTATTGGGTGCGTTGCATCTGTATTTGGATTTTCTTAATATCTTCCTCTTTATGCTGCGGATTTTGGGACGGCGGAGATAAGCGTATTGAGCGGAAGCTCTGCAACTTTTTGTTGCAGGGCTTTTTTTATAGTCAAATCATTTGGAAAGGTGTTTCTGTTGGGTTTTTGTTCGGCGTTGCCGCCGAGGGTTTTCTTGGCGGTTCCCGCCAACTGGTCATGTCCTGCCGGACGGGCCTTCTTTTTGTCGTTGAACAAAAAGAAGCAAAAAGTCAACACAGGGGCTGCGCCCCTATGTACCCGCAAGGTCAAGGGCAGAGTGACGACGGTTTTGCACCTTAT
>WRBE01000076.1 GCA_009779845.1 Oscillospiraceae bacterium | reverse complement strand
TTTCTTTTTATTGCCTTTGTTCAACGACATACTACGAAACTTCCGTTTGCGAGTGACCTTCTCGCAAATGGTTAGTTGAGTTAACACCCGTAGGGTGAAAAGAAGGCCCGTCCGGCAGGACATGACCAGTTGGCGGTTACCCGCCAAGAAAACCCTCGGCGGCAACGCCGAACAAGTAAAGGTCAAGGGCCGGGACACGCAGGGGCACGTCCCCTACAAATAGGGGATGCGTTAGTCTTTTTTTCGAGACTTCCAGAAAAAATAAACCAGCAGTAGAATAAGAATCAGCCCGCCGATGGATAGCAGAGTACCAATTAGGGCACCGATACCGCCCAAGATTGCACCGATGGTACCAAATATAAAGCCAATGATTCCGCCAATGAGGCCGATGATTCCGCCGATTAGGTCGAAGATGAAACTGATCATATTGTGTTGCTCCTCTCGCTTTGTTTGTGTGAGGTTATTGTACCATAGAGTATGTGCTGGGACGATTGGAGGAAGATTAGAAGTTGATTAGAAAAATGGGGGATGTGTTTGCAAACATCCCCCCATTACTATCTAGTTGGCCATCATTTCAGAGAACTCGGTGAGAAATCCTTGGATAAAGGGGGGGGTCATACGGCGATCGATGAGGCCCACGGTGGCGTGAATCCAAGCTTTGGTGAGGTTGTTGACCGAGTAGAATACCTCTAGGGCGAGGTTTAGGGTTTCTCGGAGTTCTAAGTGAATCTCTGTGTCTACGTAGAGGGGGAGGATTTGGCCCATGCTGCCGGAGAGGATGTAGGGGGCCAGCTTGGCCCGCTCAGGGGTCTCTTGGTGGTAGAGGGCGATTTTTTCTACGGCGTATTTGGTCCAGCGGCGGAGGACGCTGCCGTCTATGACGGCGGCTTGGTAGATGCCGAGGAGTTTGCGGTTGATGGTGACGGACTCAAAAAACAGGCGAGTGAAGAGACCATAGACGTAGAGTTTGTCTGTCAGGTCTACCCCTTGCGCCGCGATGTAGCTGTGGAGTTTCGCAATCATGGTGTTGACGATGTCGGTGAGCAGGTCGCTTTTGGTGGGATAGTAGTAGTGCAGCAGAGAGTGGGCCATGCTGCAAGCGTCAGCCACCTGTTTGGTGGTGACGTTTTCGTACCCTTCCTCTATGAAAAGTTGGTAAGATGTTTTGATAATGACAACCCGTTGGGCGAGATTCTTCTTGCGTCCCATGGTGTATTTCCTCCTGTTACGTGGCAGGATTATTTTTTCCTGCAAAATGCAGTTTATCACGAATTTTGGAGGTTTGTCAAGATATTTTGAGTGGGCTCAAAATATAGTGGTGAGTTTGGGAATGGGACACTATTCGTAGGGGGTTGTTCGGGTTGTGCGTCTCTGGTATGTTACCGTGGAGGACGAGAGAGGGGGCGATGAATTGGTGAAAAAGCGAGAAAAGAAAGGGTCCGACCAAGTGGCGGAGTTCCTGTTTGAGGTGATGCAGGGGAAGCCGACGGAAAAAGAGCAATTGAAGGCGGCGGAGTTGCTGGGGAAGTATTTGGGGATGTTTGAGAAGAAAGAGGTGATGCCAGAGGCTAGGCCGGTGGAGATTGTGGGGGCAGAGCTTCTTGAAGATTAACTTACCGGATGTTGTAGGACAGGGATATGCGGCATTTTGGCATTTTCGGGGGCGGTATCGGGTTGTGAAGGGGTCGCGGGGGTGTAAGAAGTCCAAAACGGCGGCCCTTTGGTTTGTTGACAATATGATGCGCCATCCGGCGGCGAATTTGTTGGTGGTGCGAAAGGTATTTCGGACACTCAAAGACTCTTGCTGGGCGGATTTGAGGTGGGCGGCGGCCCGGTTGGGGGTGGAGGATCAGTGGCGGTTTCGGTCATCGCCGTTGGAGGCCACGTATTTGCCGACAGGGCAGACGATTTTCTTTCGAGGGTTAGATGACCCCATGAAAATCAGCTCGATCTCTGTGGCGGTGGGGCAGCTTTGTTGGGTTTGGATTGAAGAAGCGTTTGAGATTGCCCAAGAGCAAGACTTTGACACCTTAGATGAGGCTGTTCGAGGTGAGGTAGCCGAAGGGCTGTTTAAGCAGATTACTTTGACGTTTAACCCTTGGGATGAGGGGCATTGGTTGAAGAGACGGTTTTTTGATGCGCCGGACTCTAAAGACGTGTTGGCTATAACGGTGGATTATCGGGTGAATGAGTTTTTAGATGCCCGGGATTTGGCGTTGTTTGAGGAGATTCGGGTGCGGAATCCCAGGCGGTTTCGTGTGGTTGGTCTGGGGGAGTGGGGCATTCATGAGGGGTTAATTTATGAAAATTGGCGACAGGAACGGTTTGACCGGTGAGAAGTGCTTATGAGGTCGGGGATGCGGCCTGTGTTTGGGTTGGATTTTGGGGTTACCCATGACCCAACGGCGCTGTTTTGCGGGGCTGTGGATAAGCAGGCGGGGGTGTTGTATGTGCTGGATGAAGTCTATGAGCGGCAGATGAGTAATGCTACTATCTTTCGGGCACTCTCAGAACGTGGGGTGCAAAAAGAGGTGATTTTGGCGGATTCGGCAGAGCCGAAGAGCATTGCAGAACTTCGACGGTTGGAAGCGTCCAAGATTCAGGGGGCGAAAAAGGGGCCGGATTCGGTGCGGTTTGGGATTTCCATGTTGCAGGAATTTGAGATTGTGGTGTATGCGGGGTGTGTGAATTTTATCCGGGAGATTGGGGCCTATGTTTGGGACAAGGATATAGCCGCCGGGATAGGGGTGAATCGACCGGACAAGCGGTGTGCGGATCACTTGATGGATGCCATGCGGTATGCCATGGAGGGGGTTTTGGCGGGGCCGCGGTTTCGGTTTGGGTAGTGGGGTTATCAAGTGGGTTTTATGGCTAGAATACCAAAGAAAGATGTCGCCTATCAAATTGACGGCGACATCTTTGTGTTCTTATATCTCATATCCTTATGCGGATGCAGCTGCTTTTTTCCTCTTTCTTTTGCGAACACTGCGAATGATTAACAAAGCTGCTGCTACGAGAATTGCCAGTACCAGTAATATGGCGCCTAAGAGCAGGAAGAATACTCTGTTTGGATTTCTGAGCAGTTCAATCGGGGAACGGCTGTCAATTTCTATCTTGCGCCCCATTGCATCATTGTATCTGGCCGGAACAGTCGGGACACCGTCAACCGAATCAAACGACTCTAAGTACCATGCCAAGGCGAGCCATTCTTTGAGTTCCATATCACCATAGTGAATAATATGATCCTCCATATTCTCAATTGGATTGCCATATGCATCTTTTGGTGTTAGCTGAAGCAGGCCGAAGGACAGGGATTCCACGGTTCCAAGCATTTGTGCGGAATACAGTCCGCCTACGACACGGTATAGCCTGTCATCTTCCAAATCCGATACATCCCCATACAAATCCATAAGCTGAACCGAGGTGACTCTGTTGAGGAGCAGTCTGTTTGGATTGAAGGTATATGTAAGCCCGGCAACATACAACCGAGCCCCAGACATGAGCGTTGACACAGAAATATCTATTTCGGCGATTGTCCGCAGTTCTCTTCCGTATAGGTATAGGCTTACTAATGGGAATCCGGGAACGCCATCCGGGCCGATCCCCAAACTACTCACGGCGAACGCATCTGCCACTGTAAGCGGACCTTGGGGGAATGATGCGCGGATTACACCGCGTGGGGCAATTGCGGCATAAACCGGGCTGAAGTTTTCGCCCTCGGCCCGTTGTACTGCGTAAATGTAGGAATTTGCGATTAGATTACCAAGGGGTTCTTCCCCGAGATGTCTTCCGAACTCTTCTATCGGTGTAAAAGGGAACGGGGAATATGCTAATATTTGGTCATATGTATAGTCGAACATGGACAGGTAATACCGATCAACTGTTACCCGGAACTCGTCGATTTGTGCCTGAACGGTCATGTCTTTTGGTATATCTTGGCTGATTGGAATGATTTGATAGCTTTCAACTGCAATGCCCCTATCGCTCTGCCCTAAAACAATATGTCCCAAATGAAATGTATTCGCACCCGCAGAGACGATAATGGTATCATTGATGATAATAGGCTCATATACGATGTTATGTGAATGCCCGCTAATCAGCAAATCAATGCCGTCCACAGCCTCTGCAAGTCGTCCACAATCTGAGCCGAGCGGGTTTTCAGGGTTAAAGCCGCTATGCGATAGGGCAATGATGATATCTGCATCAGTTTCCGCTTGGATACGCGCAACAACATTTCTGGCCGTTTCAATGTAATCATGGAATAATAGCCCGGCTTCCGGTATATACGCAATCGGTCTCGGCCCTATGACACCAAACACCGCCGCAGTCACACCGCCCCGCTCAATGAGCATATAGTCGAGGGCGACTCCATACTGCTCCATTGCTGTTCTGAGCGCTTGGGCATCATTTGCAAGGGCTGGGTCTGCAAACATACTGTCCCAATCAATGTTCGCAAGTGCCAAGCCGGAAAGTGCATCACCGCTGGCCATCGCTGCATCTAGCATTTCTGTAAATCCCGCAGCGTGATAGTCAAGTTCATGATTTCCAATCACAGCAGCATCAAATCCTAACTGTCCCATCAAGCGTACTTCTGGTGCTTCGTGGGTAAAAATAGTCTGAAAAATCGTTCCCATCGACCAGTCTCCGGCATCGAAGAGGAAGGTATTCGGATGGGTTTCTCGTATGCGATTGATTGCGGTCTGCATACGCGCAAAACCGCCGCGTTCTGCAATTACGCCATCGTCTGTCATAAATCGGGCTGGATCAAAGTTTGAATGTAAGTCGGCGGTGAATAATATGGAAATTTCGGGTTCCGGATGGGCTGCGCTTGACATGGGCAAAAGCAACAAGCCCGCAGTGATTGTGAGGAATAACGCAAGTGTAGCGATCTTTATAATCTTTTTCATTTGATAATCTCCCCCTAAAAATATAGAAACGACCAACCGACAAAGTATGAGAAACAGCGTCAAGAACGACAAAAATGAAGCCCCCAAAAGCCATTTGCAACGATGAGGAAGCGATTGAGAGGAATGAAAAAAATCTAGTATTTATGCTGGTTTGCAACAATGGATTCACTTGGAAATGCCCAATGCCAGTATAGCAAACTATTTTTCATAACACAATACCCTTTCGACCGCCTAAGGTAATAGGTTGGAACGAAATAAGTGGCGGATGGTGTGTCCGTTATCACGAGAAACGGACACAAAGGAGTTTGGATTTTTGTCAAGAGGAACTTTTTTGAGCATGGAAAAACCCTTTGAAATAAGGCTTGAAATTGCCTAGCTTCAAAGGGTTTTCTCTTTATTCACTGTCCCTAATCTCGCCCATCACGTTATAGGGCGGGGGTGGTACTGTACTATGCTATTTGCTTATACTATAATGTTTTAGCCAATCAAAACCTCACTCACCCCAATATTGCAAGGCAATTTTTTGGCCTTGCTCAATCTTCGCCCACTGCTGCGCCTCCGTTAATTCATTGCCGTTATCACAAGAGGCAAATCCACATTGATGGGAGAGGAACAGGCGATTTTTATCAATTATCTTTGCGGCTTCATCAAGACATTGTAACACACGTGCCTCATCATCCAGCGTGCTTGTCTTACTGGAAAGCAAGCCCAGCACAACCTCACCGTCTCTATCGGCGAATACCTTTAGCGACTCCAGCGAACCTGCGCGTTCATCATCCCACTCAAGGAAAAATCTATCATATCTTTGCTGTTTGAGGAAAAGATCGGCTATCTTTTCGTATGAACCTGCGCCCATATTCCGAGACTTATAGTTCCCGCGGCAGTTATGCGTCCAGACCTTTAATCCCTTGGCTTTGGCATAATCGATAACTGCATTATTCAGCTCGATAAATTCATTGGCAAACGCTACACCTTTTACCTCACCTACACCGGTAAAAGGTGAGTTCGGGTTGTCGTCTGCAAACAGCGTCCAAAGGCAATCGTCTAATTGCAAAATTTTTCCGTTCGCTGCTACGAAATCGTCCACAAATTCTTTATAAGATTTCAGCAGATCATCTTTTAAGCCTTGCTCTGACGTATATACATGGTCGTTGTACGTTCCAATGGCTTTAGAAAGGGTTATCTCGCCATACATATGTGATACGGAGGGGATGCAGAGCTTGGTGGGGTGACCATTCGCTGCGCTTTCAATTTTCTTGTATATAGATATTAAGTGGTGATTTTTGCCGCTAAGTGGCGCAACGATATCAATGCCGATGTCTTTGCGTGTTTCAAATTCACTTGTTCCGTCATGGTCACGGAATAGATACCCGCCGGAAGCGATCTTCCTTTTGATGCCATGAAGCCCCCAATAAAAATCCAAATGCCATAAGGCTTTTGAATATTCGCCATCACTAATGACGTCAATACCGTGATCAATTTGTTTTTGAATGACTTGACGAATGGCGGCGTCTTCGCAGGCTTCGTAGCCTACAAAGTCTGCATAAAACGGATATGTAATATCATCACGTTCCTCGATTTTACGCTTGTACTCTAACAGTTCTGCGGGACGTAACAAGCTGCCTACCAGTTGAAATCTCTTACTCATGGAAGTTCCTCCTATAATTTATAATAGATTTAGGGTGCCTTTATCTCAGTGCCTGTTCAATGTCTGCTAAAATATCGTCAATATGCTCCGTGCCGATGGAGAGACGAATCGTGTTTGGCTGAATGCCGCTTTGAAGAAGCTCCGCTTCACTCATTTGGGAATGGGTGGTGCTGGCAGGGTGGATCACGAGGGATTTGACATCGCCCACGTTGGCAAGGAACGAGAAGAGTGTCAGTTTCTCCGCAAAGGCTTGTGCTTCTTTCGCACCGCCCTTGACCTCAAAGGTGAAGATAGATGCACCGCCGTTGGGGAAATAAGTCTGGTACAGCTTGTGATGGGGATTGTCAGGCAGAGACGGGTGATTGACACGTTCTACTTGTGGATGATTTTGGAGGAAATTTACGACTTTCAGCGTGTTTTCCACATGCCGTTCCATACGAAGCGACAAGGTTTCTAGTCCTTGCAAGAACAAGAACGAATGGAAAGGAGACAGACACGCCCCCATATCCCGCAACAGGGTGACACGAGCCTTGATGATATAGGCCAAGGGGCCTGCAACCTCGGTAAACACGGCACCATGATAGCTGGCATCCGGTTCGGTGAAACCGGGGAATCGACCGAAGGCCGTCCAGTCAAACCGCCCCGCATCTACCAGTACACCGCCGATGGACGTACCATGCCCACCGATAAACTTGGTAGCAGAATGGATTACAATGTCGGCGCCATGCTCAATGGGGCGCAAGAGGTACGGTGTTGCAAAGGTGTTGTCTACAATCAGCGGGAGACCGTGCTTGTGCGCAATATCCGCAACCGCTTGGATATCTATCAAATCAGCGTTGGGGTTGCCGATGGTCTCTAAGAATAGGGCTTTGGTGTTCCCTTGAATGGCTACTTCAAAGTTTGTCACGTCACAGGGGTCTACAAAACTGACCGTGATGCCCATGTTGCGGAAGGTGTGGGCGAACAAGTTATAGGTGCCGCCATAGAGGGTCTTTGCGGATACAACATGGTCGCCCGGCCCGGCAATATTTTGAATTGCATAGGCCGTGGCGGCAGAACCGCTGGCTAAGGCCAAGGCCGCAGCACCGCCCTCTAAGGCGGCAATTCGTTTCTCAAACACGTCTGTGGTGGGATTCATGATGCGGGTGTAGATATTGCCCGGTTCAGCCAAAGCGAAGCGAGCTGCGCCAGATTCCGGTGTGGGAAATACGTACGAAGTGGTTTGATAGATGGGTACTGCTCTCGCATCGGTGGTTGGGTCTGGGGTTTCCTGTCCTACGTGGATTTGTTGCGTTTCAAAACGCCAAGTTCTTTCTGACATGATTGGTGCCTCCTCGTTTATTTTCCCTATGCAATATCATAGGGTGTTTCTTGGTATACAAAATTGAGCCAATTAGAAAACAAGAGATTTGCATGAGCCCGCCATGTAACTGTCGGCGGGTTTTGCGGGTCATCGCCAGGGAAATAATTTGCGGGGACTTGCGTGTGTGGGTCTTTTGCAATATCCCGGACATATTCCTGCGCCAATGTGTTTGCGTCATACTCCATATGACCAAATGCAAACAGTTGGTTGCTCTGCTTTGCTCTCGCAATATGAATGCCTACAGTGGGCGACACCGCCAATACCTCTACCGCCGGGCACGCTTTGAGTGCGTCTACATCCACAGACGACCAGCGGGAGTGAGGGGCATAGAAGACATTGTCAAAGCCCCGGAAAAACAGGGTGTCGTTTGGCACTACCTTATGGGGAAATACACCTGAGATTTTTTGCCCCAAGAGCACCTTTCCAATCCCGTAGTGATGGTACATGGCCGCCTGCGCCCCCCAGCAGATATGGAGTGTAGAGGTCACATTCGTTTTAGACCAATCCATGATCTTACAAAGTTCCCCCCAGTAGCCCACTTCTTCAAATTCCAAGTGCTCAATCGGTGCCCCGGTGATAATCAGTCCATCAAACCGTTTGCCTTTTACATCAGAAAATGGTTGATAGAACGCAAGCAAATGTTCTTTCGATGTATTTTTAGAGGTGTGCGTATCTAAGCGAATCAGCTCCACGTCAATTTGCAAGGGTGTGTTGCTCAGCAAACGCAAGAGTTGTGTTTCCGTTGCGATCTTAGTTGGCATGAGGTTCAAAATTGCAATTTTGAGCGGTCGAATATCTTGTGTGGTGGCACGAAGTTCCGGCATGACAAAGATGTGCTCCGCTTCGAGCTGTGCCTTGGCCGGCAATTTGTTGGGGATTCGGATGGGCATTGGTTGGTACCTCCTAGAAAGTCGTTGTTCCAAAATAAAAAAGGCGCTGAGCATGTTCCTTGCTCTGCGCCTTACATTGCTATTATCTAGTCAAACCATCACATTCGACAGAAACGCAAAATAGACGCAACCGGCATCATCATGCCGCGCATCATCATGTTGCTCATGCTCATATCTGTCCGAGCGATTTGAATGTGATTGTGGTTTGTCATATGTCTATCCCTACCTTTGGCGAGCATTATACCCTAAGGGCAAAGTGTTTGTCAAGAAGTTTTTTGCTCAGTTACTCTGTATTTTGCAAATGCCAACAATGTTATGATACTCTTGCGCCTACTATAAAAACTGTTCGCCCCCGCCGCAAAGGTCGGGCAACGAATAAAAGCAGTATACCATGCGCACGGTAAAAAGTCCAATTTGTTCAAAGGGGGTTAATCCTATACAGGCCCCTGGTTCACGGACAGTCTAAAAAGGGACTCTAACGTAGGATATCATAGATTTACACAAGCTGGCATCGTTTTTCATACGGTGTCAGCTTTGTTTTGAGCTG
>WRBE01000075.1 GCA_009779845.1 Oscillospiraceae bacterium | reverse complement strand
GAAAAACTGAGATAAAACGCCAATTTTAAAAACAGCTCCATCAGGGGCTCGCTTTGGCATGCCCATTTTCGCTGTGTGAAAATTCTTCCAAAAAACTCTTGACTTCTAATAGCTAGTCACCCCCCTTCTGCGGACTATTCTACCACGTCAATGCAGTGAGGGCAAGAGGGAATATGCATTATTCGGAACTTTTTGACACCGCATAACGTCAAAGAAAGTAATTCACAACAGAAATGGAGGAACCCGCATGAAAATCAGCAAAGCAAATGTGCTTCTTGGCGTGTTTGTCGCCGCATTGTTAGTGGTCTGTCTGGCTCTGGCAATCAGCCTGACCAATCGGCACGCTTCCCCGATGGCATTCGCACAAACGCCCACAAGAGCAGAGCAAGCTCCCAGCATCACGGTGACAGGTATCGGTGAGATTGCGGCTGTGCCGGATATTGCAACCGCATCGTTTACCGTAATCACAACAGATGTGGAGCCGGAAGAGGCTCTGGCCCAAAACAACATCATCACGGAACGCGTCATCGAGGCCATATTAGCCCGAGACGTAGACGAGGCCGACGTCCAAACCCGCAATTTCTCCATACACCCTAACTATTCGTGGACAGAGACGTATGGTTCTGTCGTGGTGGATCACAGTGCATACAACTCCCTGCATGTCACCATTCGGGACATCGACCGAGTGGGTGAAATCCTCGGTGCAGCGACAGAGGCGGGGGCAACCTCTGTCAGCAGTGTACGGTTTAGCTTGGACGATACAACGGAAGCCTACGACCAAGCTTTAACACTGGCGATTGAGAGTGCCGCAGCGAAAGCAGAATCCATGGCCCGCGCGGCGGGACACAGCATTGTGAGTGTTTTGTCTATTACCGAAGCCGCCCGCTGGGATATGCCCACAGTGCGAGATGTCTACATTGGCACTGTCATGGATGAATCGGCTGAGATGGAGAGCGATTTCGACGTCCCTGTCCAACCGGGCGAAGTTTCCGTCAGGGCGCAGGTTGAAATTATTTACGCCATACGATAATCAATCAAACAACACAGTCCCCGCCAAGCCCGGCGGGGACTGTGTGTCACTTGCACATTCTAGTTTTCGTCGTCGCCTTTGACATGCTCAACGACTTCTTCGACCACTTCGTCAATGTCGTCTTTGAGGTCGGTGGCTTTGTCTTTTACGTCGTCTGCGGCTTCGCCAAAATCGTCAGCCAGCTCTTTTTTCAGGGCATCCACGTCTTTTTTCTTCGCCTCAATTACATCGAGGGAAAGGGTTGCTTCCGCTACGGCTTGGGCCATGTCGGGATCCGGGTTTTCCCGGTATTTTTCGTAATAGAGCTTGCCAATGTCAGCAAAGGTCTTGCGGACAGAGTCTTTCTCCATTGCGATCTCGGTCTTGAGTTTGGTGATCCGGCCCACCAGTTTGGCCTTATCCCCAGCAGCCCTTGCGATACCGACAGATTTATCTGCCACTCGACCCGCCGTAGCCAGTGCCTTTTCTTTGAAACGATCAAAATCAAAACTTACCATGATGAAAACCTCCTCAGCGTTTATAGTCCATGTTGCTGACTATATTTGCTATTTTCTTTATTCTAACCCATTCTTATGCGCTTTGCAACCCCAGAGTGCAAGTGTTTACACCATGTTTATAATTGAGATACCCGCTTTGCCGCCATGATGGTATTTTGTAACAGCATCGCCCGGGTCATGGGCCCCACTCCGCCGGGAACAGGGGTGATGTAAGAAGCAATGGGTTCAACCTCGGCAAAATCCACATCCCCGCAGAGTTTGCCGTTTTCATCCCGGTTCATGGCCACGTCAACGACCACGGCACCCCGCTTTACCATATCGGCTGTAATCAAGCCTGTTCTGCCCACGGCGGCTACCAGAATATCCGCTTCCCGAGTCACGGCTCCCAAATCCGGGGTTTTTGAGTGGCAAATGGTCACCGTGGCGTTCCGGTGGAGTAGCATCATGGCTTGGGGTTTCCCCACAATGTCAGACCGTCCAACTACCACGGCACGCTTGCCTGCGGGGTCGATTCCGTAGTGGTCGAGTAGTGCCATGACCCCTGCCGGGGTGCAGGGCAAAAAGGCATAGTCTCCTACCATAATTCGGCCCACATTTACAAAATGGAAGGCATCCACGTCTTTTTCCGGTGCGATAGCTTGGATAACTTTTTTCTCGCAATAGCCTTTCGGCAGGGGCATTTGGACTAAAATCCCATGGATGTCCGGGCGGCGATTGAGTTCTGCAATCACGGTTAATAACTGTTCTTCTCCCGCCTCTTCGGGCAGGGCGATTTCTTCGCTGCGAATGCCACAGGCCGCACAGTCTGTTTTCTTATGATCCACATAGATGCGAGAGGCTGGGTTATCGCCCACGATCACCACCGCAAGGCCGGGGGTGAGGCCCATTTCTGCAATCTCTGCTTTGATTTGCGCTCTGATTTGTTCCGCTAATTGTTTGCCGTCTAGTATCACTGCCATGTTATGCCGCCTCCTGCTTTTGTTGTCGCTTGATGACGATGTAGTTCACCCCAACAGCACCCACCACACAGGCAATGGCGATGGCCATATTGATGGGGATGGGGCCTAAGAACATGTTCTGGCTGGGATCCCGCAGGGCCTCAACCCAGACACGGCCTAAGCCGTACCAGCCTAAGTACAGCGTGAATAGTTGTCCCTTGAATTTCCGACCCGGTTTCTTAGAGTAGCGGTGGAGTAAAATCAGCCCCACGGTGTTCCAAAGGGCTTCGTATAAGAATGTAGGGTGGACGTAGATAGTCTCGCCCCCGGCGGTGAGGCCCATGCGCCAAGGCAAGGTTGTCTCCCGCCCGAATAATTCTCGGTTGATAAAGTTCCCCCATCGGCCAATCGCCTGCCCGATAAGCAGTGCCGGGGCGGCTAAGTCGATGAAGTCAAGGAGGCTTTGTTTCATCACACGGCTGCATAGCCAGACCCCGAACAGGCCGCCGAATACCACGCCGTAGATGGTAAGGCCTCCTGTGCGAACGCCGGTGATAATGCGGATGGGGTCTTGCAGGTACGGCTCTATATTGAATGCGATATAGTACAGCCGGGACACAATTACCGCCATTGGGACGCAGAATAAGAAAAAGTTTAACACTTGGTCTTGGGTAAGCCCGAAGTCTTTCGACCGTCTGAGGGCGTAAATGGCACCCAGCAGAAAGCCCAGCCCTAAGAACAGGCCGTAGAAGTGGATGTTGAAACCGAAGATGGCGAAATATCGCGGCGGGTCGAGGGCGAAGGCTTCGCCGAAGATGGGGAAGGTTATGGTTGCGTTTTGCAATGTGGTTGGCTCCTTTCAGTATATGAATATAGGGCGGCTTACTCCAGCCCTTTTTTCCGGCTCAGTGTTGAGATAATGGGGATCATAAAAATTACCACAAACCCACCGGCAAAGCCGTTGTTGTAGAGGTTGAGGCCACCGTTTATCAGGCCCACGAAGGAGACCAGATTCACATGGACAAACCCGCAGATGATGCCCCATTTCATACCGAACTGTCCCGCTAGGGGGGCAATCCCCGTGCCGAACAGGATGGCTAACATATTCGATGGGGCCGTCACCGGACTTGCGTTCCAGAAGGCGCTGATGGTACAGCCGATCATAATTGGCAGCACATTGCGGAGGTTTTTCCCCAAGGCCCCAAAGCCTGCGATACAGAAAATCCCGCCCATGGTGGCGCCGTTGATGTGGCCGCCCACCGCTAAGGTCACGGTGGTGCCTAGGGCGGTGAGAATACCGATGTTTAAGTAGGTCACGTCGCCATAAAGGCTATAATAATCCGTTACCAGCCGGCCGGTGTGCTTGTTCATCTTCTCCATCTTTTCCCACCGGTCTGGGCCGCTGGTGACAAGCCCTAGCACGATGAACGCTGCTGCGATGGTGTACATCAGAATGCCCAAGGGCAGGTTATATTCTGTGGCCCAGATGTGCATGGTGACAACGTCAAGGCCTGCACTGCGGAGGATGCTTACCGTAAAGGTGGCAATCAGCCCGCCGACGAACCCGGCGTTATAGAGCAAGTATCCACCGTGGACTTTGCCCATGGCGGTGGCCAGTGGTGCGAAGATAAACCCGATAAAAATCCCGATTAGACCGCCCAACATGGCCCCCGCCGGTTGCGTCCAAGGCACCAGATAAGCAATCTCCGACACGATAGGCGACACGGAGGCGCACATCATTGTCGTCACCGCCACGTCCCGGAAGGGCATTTTTTTCACTTTGGCAAACAGCCACACGCCAAAGACCAAAGGGATGGTGTTGGCTAGGTTTTTACCGAAAAATCCAAAGCCCAAGATGAGGAATATCCCCATAATCGTCCCGCCGTTTGGTTTGACCCCGCCGATGAGCATAGTGATAAGAGAGAATAATCCCACTAGCACCGAACTGACCAGCATAGCCCCCATGCCGCCAAGCTCTGCATAGTCGGTGACCAGCAGACTGCGGGAGGTAAGGATGCGAATCAGTCCATGCCAAATCTGTTGCGGACTATCCAAAATAAAGGCCGCTGTTAATAAAACGGCATAGAGACCCAAAAGTACCCAATACGGGCTATCGATTCGATTCACAAACCGCCGGACTTGTCCATTGGGCGGTTCGATCTGTTTTGCTTGGACCATGAGAGGTTCTCCTTGTTTCCGATTTGCACGAAAACCATTATACCATGATTTCTTTGCAAAGCAAAGGAAATCATGGTATAATTTTGCCTGTTTGGTGAGGGTGTAGCGATTTGATAATTTGTAGCAAAAGGGATGTGCATGACGAACGCAAATCTGACTCAATCAAAACAAATGTAGATGAGACGTTGTTTCTCCAGCGTTTTGGTTGACATGTCGGGGAAAATAGAGTAGTATACTGGGAGAAGGAAGTGACTGACATGGCAAAAAAGAAAAAACCTTTAACCTATAAAGGGCATCCGCTGCGGCGGAAAGAGAACCTCATCTATTACGGAAGCATGGCGGATAAGTATATCGTCATGCTACAAGTCATGGACACCAAGAAGGTGGACGACCTAGACGTGGCAACCAAAGTGTCCGTCCAACTCCAACTCACCGACCCGGATATCAAAAGCCGTGACCGGGTGGTGAAAAAGAGTGAGAAAAACAGCTTGTACCTAGCCATGGACGTGGCTGCGGTGTGGCTGGATCGTGCGTTGGCGACAATGTAACTATGGTGGATTGGAAATTGCCGTACCCCAGTGGGGGTGCGGTAATTTTTTTGTTTGTGTCTGTGGTGTGTTACGCTTGCCTTTTGTAGGGGGCGTGGCCCTGCGCGTCCCGGCCCCTGACCTTTCCTGTTCGGCTTGCGCCGAGGGATTCTTGGCGGTTCCCGCCAACTGGTTATGTCCTGCCGGACGGGCCTTCTTTTTGTCGTTGAACAAAAAGAAGCAAAAAGTCAACACAGGGGCTGCGCCCCTATGTACCCGCTAAGGTCAAGGGCAAAGGTAGAGACCGTTTTCATATTATACTCTGTACTGGCGACAATACTCCCCTACCAGAAGTCCGGTTGCCTCGGAACCTAGAAGGGCGGTGGTGCCGCCAGATTGATGTACTATTGAAATGCGCTCAAAAGCGACAATCATAGGGTCAAGAGAGTTAGGTCTGGGTCAAGGTCAAGAGACCTTTCCGACCGGCTCTCCTAAGTGACGGAGAGCCTCCCACTCAAAAAGGAGCAGTCTTCTACATACCATGTTTGAGTGCAATTCAATAGCACATCAACCCGGCGACACCACCGCCCTTGACCATTGGGGTTGAGAGTACTATTACATCCGGCTAGAGGGGTTCGGTACCGGTGCAGAGTATAAGATGCGAAACCGTCGTCACTCTGCCCTTGACCTTGGCGGGTACATAGGGGCGCAGCCCCTGTGTTGACTTTTTGCTTCTTTTTGTTCAACGACAAAAAGAAGGCCCGTCCGGCAGGACATGACCAGTCGGCGGTTCCCGCCGAGATAGAATCGGCGTTCCGCCGAACAAAAAGGGCCGATTCCCCCTCACGAGAAACCGACCCTGTTTCATCCATCAAAAATTACAATCCGAAATAGCTCCCAATATACCGCACCGACACCCCGGCGACCAACCCAAGAAACGGGTTCTTCGTCAACGCTGTAATCGCCATAGCGGCAGATGCGGCCGCCGTATCTCCGGTGCCGAACGCACGGCCCAGGTTCGGTACGAATGTAGAGAAAAATCCAATAATAAACAAGAACCCGGCGATGGCTTGTACAGGGATGTACTTCACCGCTTTTGTCATAAGTCCCAAGAACAGCAAGAGCGCACAAAACAGCATCATCACCACGCCCGCCATCACAGGCCACGGTGCCGCGGCTGTAGCAGAGATGATGGCCCCAACCGGCGCGCCGCCAAACAACACGCTGGGAATATCCGCTAGACTGTTAATCACAGTCAGGTGATCCATGTTCTGCGCCACCCCGGCAAACCCGGCTGTAATGTTACCGAATGCAATATTCGTACCGATGTTCAAGCTGATAAACGCCAGCGCAAAGTAAAACGCGGCAAACCCAAATTTCGGCTTCATGAGCTTGAAGTCTGACCAGTATTCCTTTGTCCAGAATTTCGGGTTGTCGTTTTGTGCCATGTCGCCGACATATCCGTCTTTTTTTGCCATGCTCAGTAAGTCCACCCGCCGTCCTCGTTTCCCGGTCTCCGGGTCTTTTTGCAAGAGTACGAAATCCAAGGTCGCCAAGGTCACAGAGACGGCGATGACATAGACCAGCGCATTGGGGTTCCCAAGAAAAATCACATGGGTTGCCAGCGCACTCACAAACGCAATTGTCCCGGTACGCTTGGCTTGTTTGAGCATATCAATGGTGATGCCAGCCACCATCAGGCCGACCCCGGCCATCATGCCCTGCACCACAGCCGGCCCGGCGAAGTCGGCGATTCTGGTCACAGACCCAGTCAACCCCAGCGGAATCATAATTACCACCGCTAAGAGCAAGGCAGCAATCCGTTCATTCACATTTTTCATGAAATGCGAAACCGTCAGGATGGAAGACTGGCCGGAAATCGGCGTAATCGACCCCGTCAGCAGGTTCCCCACTGCACCGACCAGAAACGCAAACGCTGTCGGTTTCATTTTGTACCCCTGTGCCGCCGCCCACGCTAACATGGTGAGCCCGTTAATCGCAACGAACACGACCGCAACCGCAAATACCCCTAAATCTTGTAACATATGTACACTACCTCTCCTTCAACTTGTTACAGGTCCCCCCTGTGTGCGTTTATTATATTATCAGGACGCAAAAAAAGCAAGTTATTCTGTTTCCAAATCCACAAAGTCAAATACCGTCACATCAAACAACCCCATGTCCGTCAATTTCAGTTCGGGAATCACCGGCAGTGACATAAAGCAAAGGGTCATTAACGGCTCGACGTCCCCGCTAATTCCCAGTTCCTGATGGGCCACCTCGTGGATGGCGGTGAGCCGCTCATCTACCCACTGGCCGCTCTCTTTGCTCATAATCCCGCCGATGGGTAGGGGCATGGACTCTAGCACAACTCCGTCTTTGACCAACACAACCCCACCGCCCATTGCAATGAGGGTCTCTACCGCAAAGGCCATGTCTGCGTCTGTGATGCCTGCTGTGATGATATTATGGGAATCATGGGCGATAGACAACGCCACAGCCCCCGCCTGTATCCCATAGCCACGGAGCAGGGCAACTGCCACATTCCCTGTATTCTGGTGCCGCTCTACCACGGCCAGCTTTACAATATCCACGGCCGCATCCCGCATGAAATCGCCGTCCGGCCCTCGCTTGATATCAGCCGTTCCTTTCCCGGTGGCAATCCCGCCGGGTAGAATATCAATGACATGCACCTTGTCGCTGTTCAGTTGCAATTTCAGCTTCTGCGCCGAGAAATCTTTCACATGAAAACTGCTCTCCATGGCACTGCTGTCTCGCCGGGTCACAGGGGGTAGATATTCCCCTTCATCCGCCACCAACTCACCTGCAATAAACACTTGGGATACCCGGAAATCCGTCAAATCATCCAACAACACAATATCCGCCCGAAGCCCCGGCGCAATAGCCCCACGGTCAGAGAGGCCGAAGCAGTTGGCCGCATTCAATGTCGCCATCCGAATGGCCGTAATCGGGTCTAGCCCATGCCGGACACAGATGCGCAAATGGTCATCCAAATGTCCCCGCTCTAGGATTGTCTTTGGTTGGCGGTCATCGGAGCAGAGCAGACATCGGGTGCTGTTCTCCGGTGTTACCCCTGCCAGCAAGGCCTCTAAATCATGACAAGCGGATCCGTTGCGCATGAGGATGTACATCCCTTGTGCAATCCGCTCTTGCATCCCCTCTACCGTGGTACACTCATGATCCGTCGAGATGCCCGCCGCCGCATAGGCATTTAGGGCCAGCCCCGACAGCCCCGGACTATGCCCGTCAATGGGTACGCCCGCCTCATGGGCGGCAATCAGGCGGTCTAGGGCAAATTCCGTTGCGCCCACCACACCGGGGAAGTCCATAAACTCGCCTAGGCCCAAAATCCGTTTGTCTGTTAGCGCCTTCTCAATCTCTGTCGCTCCGATACTGGCGCCTGCATGTTCAAAGGGCGTGGCGGGAACGCAAGAGGGGAGCATGTATCGGATATCCAACACCGTCTCCTCGGCGGCCTCTAGCATGTACGTAAGTGCCTCTAGCCCCTTCACGTTCACAATCTCGTGGGGGTCTGCGATAATGGTCGTCCCGCCTCGTGGTACCAACAACCGCCCAATCTCTTCCGGGGTCACGTAGGCGGACTCGATATGGATATGGCTGTCAATAAATCCGGGTGCTGCAAATTTCCCCTTTGCATCGTAAGTGTGAATGCCTTCATAGGCTCCAATGCCCACCACGCATCCATCAGTAATCGCAATATCCCCTTCTATCATGGTGCCGCCGTAGACGTTTATAACCTTCGCATTTTGAATCACCAAATCCGCCGGGATACGCCCAGCTGCCGTGTCGATTCGTTTTTTTAGTGCGGTTTTCGTCATGCTGCCCTCCTTTGAGCCGGGTTTTGCTGTTTGTTTGGCTCATGCTTCATTCCATGTCAACGAATCAACTTTGGTGCCATTGATTTCACTTCTATTGCATTGACTCCTATTGTTTTGTCAGAAGGAGTGCGATAAGTAAACTCAAAACATTGCTCGTAAAGATTTAGCTTTAAGTCGCGGAATCGGATAGAAAAATATACTTCGCTGAACGACTGTTCTCCTTCATCATCATAGCCTGTCTCTTTGTTCGTGTTTTTATCTATTACCCGTAATCCTAACACAAATTCGGTTTTATCTCCTACTTTAGTAATCGTATCTCTTATATTTTCATGATTCCAATAAATTTTTGTAATATCAGGACTGTCTTCCTCATATACACATTTACCATGGGAACCCATATGCTCCACAATACCCATTTCTACCGCAGCTCCATTCCCAACATTTTCTATCGCAGGAGAAAATGCCAGAAAGCTTTTTTCAAAAAACGTCGGTATAGATTCGACCAAAAGCTCCCTTGACATCTCAAAATAAGGCATGATTGCAATCCTATTGTACTCTTCACTTTGCTCAAAAATCCTCTGGTGGTTGTTCTTTTCAATATCTAGTTGTTTCGCAAACTGCCCCTGTTGGGATGCCATATCCTTTTTGTGTTTTCTGTTTTGAAATATGAATGTGCATATCATAACTACAATAGGTGTAAGCGTAGAAAGAACTGTACTCCAGAAGTCACATGTTTGCTCCATATCCTCACGTATAATAGCGTTATCCTCAGAAATCGAGGGTGGCACTATTTCTCCTTTCTTTCGATTGTGTCATCGGGATTAGCCACCCGATTGATATAATAGATGTGGCACTGCGGAT
>WRBE01000074.1 GCA_009779845.1 Oscillospiraceae bacterium | reverse complement strand
CGGAAAGAACCGCGAGTGCTGCCCGCTCGGTTCCCCAATCTGCTGGTCAACGGTAGCATGGGGATCGCCGTGGGGATGACCACGAATATCCCGCCCCATAACATGCGAGAGACCATTGATGCCACCATCTGTCTCATCCAAAACCCAGAGGCGGAGCTAGACGACCTGATGGAACACATCAAAGGCCCCGACTTCCCCACAAAAGGCATTATCATGGGCCGTGTGGGTATTCGCCATGCCTATGCCACAGGCCGTGGCCGTGTGCGGGTACGGGCCAGAACGGAAATTGAAGAATACGGTCAAAATCGGCTACGGATTATTGTTACAGAGCTGCCCTATCAAGTCAACAAGGCCCGGCTGTTAGAATCCATCGCCGACTTAGTGAAAGACAAGCGGTTAGAGGGCATCTCTGGCCTGCGGGATGAGTCCGACAGAAACGGAATGCGGATGGTCATTGAGCTAAAGCGGGACGCAAACCCGCAAGTCATGCTCAACCGCTTGTACTCCGCCACCCAGTTGCAAACTACGTTTTCTATCGTGCTCTTAGCCTTGGTGAACGACCAACGGCAACCGAAGCTGTTAAACCTCAAAGAAATCCTAGAAGAATACATCACCCATCAAAAAATTGTCATCACCCGGCGGACAGAGTACGACCGCCGCAAAGCCATGGAGCGGGCCCATATCCTAGAGGGTCTTATGATTGCCGTGGACAACATTGATGAGGTTATTAAAATCCTACGAGAGAGCTATGACGAGGGCGAAGCCCGGCTCATGGCACGGTTTGGGTTAAGCCAAATTCAAGCCCAAGCCATCCTAGATATGCGCCTCCGCCGGATTCAAGGCCTGGAGCGAGAAAAAATCGAGGCCGAGCATAAGGATTTGCAAGAAAAAATCGCATATTATAACCAACTGTTGGCAGATGAAGAGATGCTAAAAGGCGTACTCATCACCGAGTTAGAAGAAGTGCGGGACAAATACGGCGATGAGCGACAGACAGAGCTGGCCATTGACGAGGACGAGATTGATATTGAAGACCTCATCGACGAAGAAGACTGTGTCTATACCCTGACCCATGCGGGCTATATCAAGCGCCTCCCGGCGGACACGTACCGCAGTCAGCGGCGGGGCGGAAAGGGTATTACGGCCCAGAGCCTCAAGGACGAGGACTACGTAGAGACCGTGTTCACCGCATCCACCCATGATTTGATTCTGTTTTTCACCAGCTTCGGGCGGGTGTATCAGAAGAAGGGGTACCTGATCCCCGAAGCGGGCCGGACTGCCAAGGGGACGAATATTGTGAATGTCTTACCCCTTCAGACAGGCGAGAAGGTCAGTGCCATGATTCGGGTGGAAGAGTTTGCGGAAAACGAGTACTTGGTATTCGTGACCAAGGGCGGCACCACCAAGCGCTTGCGTCTCTCTGCCCTCAAAAATATCCGCAGTATCGGCATCCGGGCCATTCGTTTAGACGAGGAAGACGAGCTTATCGCTGTGCGGAAGACCGATGGCAACCAGAACATTCTGATTGCCACCCATGACGGCATGGCCATTTGCTTCAACGAGCAAGATGTGCGGCCCACTGGCAGAGATTCTACCGGAGTACGGGGCATCCGTCTTCGGAAGGGTGACTATTGCGTGGGTGCGGCTCGTGCCCGGGAGGGCGGGGCGTTGCTCACCGTTACAAAGAACGGCTACGGCAAGCGGACGGATATACTGGAATATCTCCGTGGCGACTCCGGTGTACCCCAAAACCGGGGCGGCGTGGGCCTGAAAAACTATAACATCACCGAGAAAACTGGTACCATTTCTGGGGTTCTGGTGGTAGACGACCAAGACGATATCCTGCTCATCTCCGACGACGGTACCATCATCCGCATGGCGGCGGCGGATATCAGTAAGTTGAGCCGTGGCACCCAAGGTGTACGCCTCATGCGTGTGGGCGAAGACGCAAAGGTTATCTCCATCGCCAGAACCGAGCCGTTAGAAGAGGAAGAAATAGAGGACGGCGAGGTCCCTGTAGGGGATGCCGCCCCCGGCACCTCGTCCACCGACTCTGCCCCCGCACCAGAACCCACTGAACATGAAGCAAATTAAACTCTACACAGACGGCGCATGTAGCGGCAACCCCGGCCCCGGTGGCTGGGGTGCCGTCTTGCTGTTCGGCCGACACAAAAAAGAACTCTCCGGCGGCGAGGCTGAAACCACCAACAACCGCATGGAACTCATGGGTGTCATTCGTGGGTTAGAGGCCCTCAATGAACCCTGCCAAGTAGACTTATATACCGACAGCCAATATATCGTCAACGCCATTGAGAAGCGTTGGGTCTATAAATGGAAATCCAACAACTGGATGCGAGACAAAAAAGAACCCGCCAAAAACCCCGACCTCTGGCAAGAGGTATTGGGGTTGATGGAGACTCACAAAGTGAAGTTTCACTGGGTGAAGGGGCACGCAGATAATGTGTATAATAACCGCTGTGATGAGTTAGCAGTGGCGGAGAGCCGACGGTTTCGAGGGTAGGAGG
The DNA here is from genome assembly GCA_009779845.1 of Oscillospiraceae bacterium. GTDB lineage: Bacteria > Bacillota > Clostridia > Oscillospirales > Oscillospiraceae > WRAB01. Next base: position 7,843 of record WRBE01000074.1, on the reverse strand, counting down.
CTGCCGTTTCCAAGGCGGAATATAACACCAAAACGCCTTGAACTTCTGGGTTATTAGGGGGTGTGCATCACATATTGGGTAGCGAACGAAAAGCCAATGTTGACAGGATATCCCCTTTCTGCTAAAATGATAAAACAACTGAAGCACGACAGTTCGCAAGTTCCAACCTGTCGTTAAACAAAACTAGGAGAATGCGCAGAGATTCTCTGTGCGATTTTTATTTATGCAGACTTCTTTTACTGGCACGAAAAAACTCACCTTCTCCGCCATGATGGCGGCGGCGTATATTGCGGTTATGTTTCTGACCCAAGGCTTTGCGTTCGGGCAGTATCAGGTGCGGATTGCTACGGCGTTATATGCGTTGAGCTATGTGTTCCCATTTTTGGCCGTGCCGCTGGCATTGGCTAATTCCATGAGCAATGTCATCGGCGGCCTCGGTATCTTAGATATTGTCGGGGGCTTGATTGTGGGGCTGGTTGTCGGCGGTGCTGTGGTGGCCATTCGGAAACTGCGCTTGCCCCCTTGGTGTGTGTGTTTCCCCATTGTGCTTGGGCCGGGGCTAGTCGTACCCCTATGGCTCACACGGATTACTGGGGCTCCCTATTGGACACTGGTTGCTAGTATTAGTATCGGACAGCTCACCCCGGCGGTGGTCGGGTGTATTTTGATTTACGCACTCTCAAAACGAAAGGTGGACACTCCATGAGCAATCACATCCCCGGCCTGACCCATCTGGGCAGTACAGGCACACAGTATCCTACCGACTATGACCCCGGTGTGTTGGAGGTGTTTGATAACCGCCATCCGGATTTGGACTACATGGTGAAATTCAACTGCCCGGAGTTTACAAGCCTCTGTCCCATCACGAACCAGCCGGACTTTGCGGCTATTTATATCAATTATATCCCGGCAGAGAAGATGGTAGAGAGTAAGTCTTTGAAACTCTATCTCTTTAGCTTTCGCAACCACGGCGGGTTTCATGAGGATTGCGTAAATTTGATTCTAAAAGACTTGCGAAACCTGATGCAACCTCGGTTTATCGAGGTGCAGGGGAAGTTCACTCCCCGGGGCGGAATCAGCATCGACCCCTATACCTGCTGGGGACAGCCGGACACGAAGTACGCCCAGTTGGCAGAGCATCGGTTAAAAAACCATGATTTGTTTTTTGAGAACGTGAATAATCGGTAGATAGGTGAAGTGCACCCCAAAAGTTGGACAAAAGTCTAATTTTTGGAGGTGCATTTTTAATGCCAGTAGCAAAGTATAGCCATGGTGAAAGCAGATTGACAAATTCCCTCCCTTGTGTTATAATTGTACTATTGAACACAGGACGAAGGTTGGCATGGAAATACAACTAGGACTTTTTGAAGCAATACTCGACCTTTTATTTTTAAGACCAATGTTTTTTGCTGGCTTGATTTTTGTAGGCGCATCACTGTATTGGTTTCTTAGAAAAGATAACACCGTGCCAAAGATTAAGGCGGTGATTGGTTCAATTTTAATGTACTATTTTCTAGGCATACTATTGAGAAATGTTGTTGGAATTCCGACCCTAAATGAGTTTTTCAGACTAACTCGTCTAGGGGAGTCCATTTTTAATCCGAATGCTAATTTGATTCCCATTGTGGGTGAAATTGACCTTGAGTTTATTCTTAATATCCTTGCTTTTATTCCATTAGGATTTTTGTGCCCTATTATAAGTAGGTCATACGAACAAGTAAAGAGGGTAGCATTACTTGGTGTCGGGCTATCTCTTGCAATTGAAATAAGCCAACTGTTCACACTACATAGAGCCACAGATATCAATGATGTGATTGCAAATACACTTGGAGCAGTAGTTGGTTTCTTGTGCTTCCGCTTATGCATAGTAATATTTAGAGTTAAGGGTAAGCACAACGATTCTCTGAAAGTTAATTCGATGCGATTTCTGCCAGCGCTAATTGTAGCTACGGCATTTATATTTACGTTTATATCTTGAGGCAAATAAGCATTTCCAGATATAAAGGTTTCCCGTACCATACTTCTGAAACGCCGAGATTTTCTACATCAAAAAAACCAAAGTCCTAGTATGACACCACATCATACTAGGACTTTGAGTTTTTTCGAGGAAATATCATTTTCTCCCTTGACAAACGTCCTCTAATAAGGGCGGCCTCTTTTTATCCTTCCACCTGGGCCACAGCGTCTGCGACGCTGGTCACTTGCGCATCTTCTACATCCATGTACGCTGTAGTGGGCAGTGTCACACCTTCCTGTGGTACCATAGCCCCGGTGGGGCAGGTGGAGACACAGAGGCCGCAGTTGATACAGGTGTCGTCTTCGCCCAAGGGCTTACTGAACGACGGCTCTACCGTAGTATCAAACCCACGGCCCACAAAGCCGAGGGTTCCGGCCCCGGCTTCGATACAGATTCTCACACAGCGACCGCACATAATACATTTATTGCGGTCTCGCACGATATAAGGGTGCGTCTCGTCAATGGGGTGACGGGTCTGTTCTCCGGCTAAGGCGAACTGGTCGGCCTCGTAGACGGTGGCGTATTCTCGGAGCTTACACTCATTCACATCGGCACAGCCGCAAGACAGGCAACGGGCGGCTTCTTTTTGGGCCTCTGCTTCCGAGAAGCCCAGTTCGACTTCGTTGAAGTTGTGCTCTCGCTGTTGCTCCGTGAGCATGGGCATGGGGGTTTTGGCTACTTGCTCCCGCTCACCCCAGTGGGCGGGGTCAATCTCCTCGTTGGACTTAGCCCGGACGTGGTTATAATGCTCTGCTTCCGCCTCAAAGGGCAGGCCCAGCATATAACGATCCATGGCGAAGGCTGCCCGCCGTCCGCCGGCGATGGCTAAGATGGCGGTTTGGGGTCCGGATACCGCATCCCCTGCGGCGAACAGGCCGGGGATATTGGTTTGCATGGTGGCGCTGTCTGTGACCAGCAGATCCCGGTGGGTCTCGGCCTCGCAACCGGGGCCGATGAAACTCAGGTCTTGGGTCTGCCCGATGGCAGAAATGACGTAGTCGAACTTCACAATATGCTCGGATCCCGCCACAGGTTGGGGACGGCGGCGACCGGATGCATCCGGCTCACCCAGTTCCATTTTGGTGAGTTCCAGGTTGACAATACACCCCGCTTGCTCTAAGGCCACAGGGTTTGTGAGCACGGAGAAGGCCACACCTTCATGTTGGGCTTCTTCGATTTCCATATCATCGGCGGGCATCTCCGCCACGGTGCGGCGGTAGATAAGCTCCACCTCGGCACCCAGCCGAATGGCTGTCCGGGCACAGTCCATGGCAGTATTGCCGCCGCCGACTACGGCGATTTTTTTGCCAGCCAAGTCCGGCTGTTTCCCGCGGGTGACAGCACCGAGGAATTCTACCCCGATGAGAACATTGCTGCAATGCGCCTCCCCTTCTAACCCCAAGGGCCAGCCCAGTTGAGAGCCGACGGCAAGGAGGATAGAATCATATCCGTCCGCTTTTAGGCTCTCTAGCGTAATATTACGGCCAAAGTCCACACCGTATTGGATATCTACGCCGAGAGAGTGGATGATATCAATTTCCGCATCCAAGGTCTCCCGCGGCATCCGGTAGGACGGGATCCCATAGCGGAGCATCCCGCCGGGTGCCTCTTGCCGCTCAAAAATGGTCACACCGTGGCCCAGCTGCGCCAAGAACCACGCCGCCGAAAGACCAGCAGGCCCCGCTCCGATAATAGCCGCCCGCTTGCCTGTGGCGGGCCGTTTTTCCGGGAGGTATGGCCGCCCCTTAGCCAAGTCTTTATCCGCCGCAAATCGTTTCAGATAAGCGATACCAAGCGGCCCCTCCAAGGAGTTTCGTCTGCACTTTTTCTCGCAGGGCCGGGTGCAAATCCGTCCGCAGACTACGGGCAAGGGGTTGGTCTCTTTCATCAGCCGCACCGCATCATCGTACCGGCCTTGGGCGATGAGGTTGATATACCCCTGTGCGTCCATATGGGCGGGACACTCCATCACGCAGGGAGCGGTACAATCGCCGTAGTGTTGGGACGCTAGGAGTTCCAAGCAGGTCTTCCGGGCTATAGAGATGGCTTCGGAGTCGGTTTTAATCACCATACCGTCTGCCACCAGCGTGCCGCAAGCCAGAGGCACACCCCGTTGCCCTTCAATCTCTACCCGGCAAATCATGCACGAGCCAAAGGGATTTAGCCGGGGGTCGTGACACAGCGTGGGGATAAATGCCCCATTTGCCCGACAGGCATCTAACACCGTCTGGCCCGGCGTTGCCTGATAGGCGTTTCCGTTAATGATAATGTGTAACATCAGACCCACCCCCTATTCTACGACCACGGCATCGAATTTACAAACGGATTTGCAAATGCCGCACTTGGTACACTTATCTTGCTCAATACTGTGCAATTCTTTCACCTTGCCCCGGATAGCGTCCACCGGGCATTTTTTGGCGCAGATGGTACAGCCGATACACTTGCCCGCCAAAATATCGTAGTGAATCAGCGCCTTGCACTGGCTGGTGGTGCACTTCTTGTTCCGAATATGGTTATCGTACTCGTTGCGGAAATAGCGGATGGTGGTTAGCACGGGGTTCGGTGCCGTCTGGCCCAAGCCGCACAGGGCGTTTGTCTTGATTTGGTGGGACAGGTGTTCCAGCCGCTCCACGTCCCCTTCTGCGCCCTCTCCTTGGGTAATCCGCTCTAGGGTTTCCAGCATCCGTTTGGTGCCGATTTTGCAGAAGGTACACTTCCCGCAGGATTCCGACTGGGTAAACTGCAAGAAATACCGGGCGATATCCACCATACAGTTGTCCGCATCCATAACAATCATCCCGCCGGAACCCATAATGGCCCCGGTCTCGGCCAGCGGCTGGTAGTCAATCACCGTATCCATCAGCTCCGCCGGGATACATCCGCCAGAGGGCCCGCCCATCTGCACAGCCTTTAATGGCTTGCCGGAGACCGTCCCGCCGCCGATGGTGTCTACTACTTCTCGAATGGTCATGCCGATGGGAATTTCCACTAAGCCCCCCCGGCGAACTTTCCCGGCGAGGGCAAATACTTTCGTACCATTACTCTCTTCCGTGCCGAGGGCAGCAAAGGCCCCCGCACCCCGGCGGATAATCCAACCAATGTTGGCTAACGTTTCTACGTTGTTGATATTAGACGGTTTGCCGAACAACCCCTTTTCTGCGGGGAAAGGAGGGCGAATCCGGGGCATACCGCGATTGCCCTCAATAGACTCAATCAACGCCGTTTCCTCACCGCAGACAAAGGCCCCCGCCCCCTCTTTGATGGTGAGGGAGAAATCAAAACCCGAATCCAAAATGTTTTTGCCCAAAAAGCCTCGTGCTTCTGCCTGTTCAATAGCGATTTTTAACCGCCGAATGGCAATGGGATACTCGGCTCTGGCGTAGATATATCCTTTGGTGGCCCCGATGGCGTACCCGCCGATAATCAGGCCTTCAATGACACTGTGAGGGTCGCCCTCTAGGATGGAGCGATCCATAAATGCGCCAGGATCGCCTTCGTCAGCATTACAGATGATATACTTTTGGTCTGCCTCGTACCCGGCGGCGAATTTCCATTTCAGGCCCGTGGGGAACCCTGCCCCGCCTCGGCCTTTGATGCCGGCGGTGAGCACTTCGTCAATGACCTGTGCAGGTGTCATGGTGTCAAGGGCTTTTTCCAGTCCCACATACGCCTCCATACCTATGGCATCGTCAATAGACTCCGGGTCAATGGCACCGCAACGCTCTAGCACCAACCGCACCTGTTTTTCTAAAAATCCGGCTTCGTGCCCGCCGCCATCGGAGGTGACGATAACGGCTTCTGCAAGCGGCGTACCGCCTTGGATATGGTGCCGGAAAATTTCTTCGGCTCTCGCTTCGTCTACATGGCCGTAGATGGTGCGATTGCCTGCTTCGTCCCGGACTTCTACCATGGGTTCGCAGTAACACATGCCCATACAGCCCGTCTCGCCCACAGTAAGGGTTGGCCCGGCTTGGTCTGCTAGGTGCTGTAACGTATCTTTGACCTTGAGGCCCCCGGCGGCAATCCCGCAGGAGCCGAGGCCGATGATGATCTGTTTCATTCCTCTACGCCTCCTTTGCCCGAACGTCTCGGATGACCGCCCGGGCCGTTTCCGGGGTCAGTCGCCCGTGGGTCTCGTCGTCAATCATGATAACAGGTGCCAGCGAACAGCACCCGATACAGGCCACGGACTCTACGGTAAACTGCCGGTCTTCTGTGGTGCCGCCGAGGGTGATGCCCAGCTCATGGCAAATGGCATCGGCAATATTCTCCGCCCCGATGACGTGACAGGCGGTGCCGAAGCAGATTTTCACCACATGCTTCCCCACAGGCTCCAGCCGGAATTGGGAGTAAAAGGTGGCCACCCCCATGATACTCGACACGAAAATCCCCGTCCGCTGGGAGAGCCGGGCGATCACATCTTCCGGTAAATAGCCGTAAGCGTCCTGTAGTTGCTGTAATAGCGGAATCAGTTGTGAGCGGTCTCCCGCCCAATTGGTGAGAATCGCTTCAAACGGGTCCCAGTATTTACTGGTTTGGGCACAGTTTTGGCACATAGAGTAACCCTCCAATCCAAACAGCGGCCAAGTGCTGCCTATTTGGTTTGATTATATCATGGTTTTCGTTGCTTTGCAAAACACCATGTAGGGCACAGCATTATTATTTATTTGACTTCCCCTACCCATTGCATTATACTAAACTATACGATCTTTATAACAAGGAGCTGAACCCTGATGTCTATTACATTACACAAAGACTTGGCCCAAAAACTAAAGGGCGGAGTAATCATGGACGTAACCACGCCAGAACAGGCCAAAATCGCCGAGCAAGCCGGGGCATGTGCCGTCATGGCCCTAGAGCGGATTCCCGCCGATATCCGTGCCGTTGGCGGTGTCAGTCGGATGAGCGACCCGAAGATGATTCGCGGAATTCAAGCGGCGGTCAATATCCCTGTCATGGCCAAGTGCCGCATCGGCCATTTTGCCGAGGCCCAGATTTTGGACACCATCGGGATTGACTTTATTGACGAGAGCGAGGTGCTCTCCCCGGCGGATGATGCGTTTCACATTGACAAGACCAAGTTCAAAGCACCCTTCGTCTGCGGCGCACAGGATTTGAGCGAGGCCCTGCGCCGGATTCAAGAGGGTGCCGCTATGATTCGCACCAAGGGCGAGGCCGGCACCGGAGACGTGGTGCAGGCTGTCCGCCATATGCGGATGATTCAGGGCCAGATTCGGGCGTTGACTGTCATGAGCAAAGATGAGCTATACCACACCGCAAAAGAACTGCAAGCACCCTACGCGCTGGTGACTTATGTGGCAGAGCACGGGAAACTGCCGGTGCCGAACTTCTCGGCCGGCGGTGTCGCCACCCCGGCGGATGCGTCCCTCATGGTGCAATTAGGGGCCGAGGGGGTCTTTGTAGGTTCCGGTATCTTCAAGTCCGGCGATCCAGCCAAGCGTGCCGCCGCCATTGTACAGGCGGTAGAGAATTATAAAGACCATACGCTATTGGCTCGTGTGTCGGAAGATTTGGGCGAGGCCATGGTTGGGATTAATGAACAGGAGATTGAGGTGCTCATGGCGGAGCGAGGGATATAGGGGTGCATGTGTACGTTTTTTGAGAGGAACCGGCCTGTGGGCCGGTTCTTTTTTTGTTCGGCGTTGCCGCCGAGGGTTTCTTGGCACAAGCCCAGAGCTTGTTATGTCCTGCCGGACGGGCCTTCTTTTTGTCGTTGAACAAAAAGAAGCAAAAAGTCAACACAGGGGCTGCGCCCCTATGTACCCGCAAGGTCAAGGGCAGAGTGACGACGGTTTTGCACCTTAT
>WRBE01000073.1 GCA_009779845.1 Oscillospiraceae bacterium | reverse complement strand
TGACTTTTTGCTTCTTTTTGTTCAACGACATACTACGAAACTTCCGTTTGCGAGTGACCTTCTCGCAAATGGTTAGTTGAGTTAACACCCCTAGGGTGAAAAGATGGCCCGTCCGGCAGGACAAAACAAGCCGGCGGCCTCCGCCAAGAAAACCCTCGGCGTTCCGCCGAACAGAAAAGACAAAACCCCAATCCCCCATCAAATCTGCCGTTTCCACGGCGACACCGTCCGCATCTTCACCCCACAAACAAGACCCATCGCCGCAAATGTCATAACAAGAGACGACCCACTATAACTAAAAAACGGAAGGGCAATCCCAACAACAGGGGTCAACCCCAAAGTCATGCCGATATTCCCCAGCGTTTGGAACATCATAAACGCACCCACCCCGACGCAGGTGAGCGCAGAAAGCGTATCTCTAGACTTGGCGGCAACATAGAAACAACGAATCGTAATCAACGCAAGCAAAGCAATAATTACAAGCACCCCAATCAGACCAAGCTCTTCCCCGGCAGCAGAGAAAATAAAGTCCGTCTGCTGTTCCGGGACACTACCCCCTTGGGTCTGTGTTCCTTGACCGAGACCTTGACCCGTCACCTGACCGGAAGCGATTGCAATCCGGCTCCGGTGGGGTTGGAAATTCCAGCTTAAATTCGAGGGGTCAATGGTCGGGTCAAAGGGGGCCATAATGCGATAGCGTTGATAAGAGTGTAACCCACCCCAAAGAATAGGAGAAATCGCCGCCACAAGCGCCCCGCCCAATGCAAACCACCGAAGCTTTACACCGGCGAGGTACGTCATGACGAGAAAGATCGCAATAAAAATCAAAATCGTACCCAAGTCAGGCAACAACACCAAAAGGTACCCAAAATGGACTGCCAACTGCATCAAGGATAAGAACGAGTTTAGGTTTTTATACTCTTTGAGATAGTGGATATGATAGGCAAACATGATGATAAACGTGAGCTTAACAATCTCACTGGGCTGCACACCGATACCAAAAAAACGGAGCCAAATACGGTATCCGCCTGCAATCCCGACCCCGAAGAAACGTAGGCTCACCAAAATCAGTATATTAAACACCAACAAAATCTTCCAATGCCGGGCAATACTGTCTGCATCAATCAAAGAGAACACAACGAAGAGAAGCAGACCTAAGAATAATGCCCCAATCTGCACCATCAGAAACGGATCTGCCCCGCCAGAAAGATTTCGTGTGGTACTCCAAATCAATACCATCCCGAAAATAGAGCAGGCAATGCAGAGCATAAGCAAGAACATGTCCGCCTTTTTGATATAATCTAGCGTTGCTGTGAATGCGCGTTTCACCGGTGTGAACTCCTTTTCGGTTTGTTTGGCTAGGGGGTATCGTTATATAGATGGGGATACCTGTTTTTGAGTGGATTTTTTGCCAGACAAGACAAATTTTCGAAGGAATAATTGCTTTATGGCAAGAAAATTTAGCCGTAGCCCATCATCAATTTCCATTCAATGGATGAACGCAGTATGGCGAAAAATCCGCCAAAAACAGGTGTTTTCAGCTATTGATGATGCCCCTAGTTTAGCATATTTGCGGGGGGATGTCTACTTTTAGCATCTCTAACTCCCGCAACCATCCGTCCGCTACCCCATCGCTGGGCATCTGCCACCCGCTCCGGGGAGAGAGGGAAATCGGCCCCACTTGCGGCCCATCCGGCGTACAGCTTCGCTTGAATTGTTGAGAGAAAAAGCGGCGGTAAAACACCTCCAGCCACTTGAGAATCTCGTTGCGGTCAAACCGCTCTGAAAAGGCATGTTGGGCCAGATAAACCAGTTTCCCCGGTGCCGTACCGTAGCGCACCACATGATAGAGGAAAAAGTCATGGAGGGCGTAGGGGCCGATGATGGCCTCTGTCTGCTGCCCAACACCTTCGCCGGGGAGGAGTTCAGGGCTGATGGGGGTGTCTAGGATGCCCTGTAGTAGCACAACGAGTTCTGCGTCTTCTTTCTGACAGGCGGCCAGCCAGCGAACCATCTCTTGCACCACGGTTTTCGGTATACCGCAATTGACGGCGTACATGCTGATATGGTCGCCGCCGTAGGTGGACCAGCCCAACGCCATCTCGGACAGGTTACCGGTGCCGATGACAAGGCCTCCGGTCTGGTTGGCGATATCCATAAGAATCTGCGTCCGTTCACGAGCCTGGGCGTTTTCATAGGTGATATCATGTACCGCCGGGTCGTGGCCGATATCTTGGAAATGCTGCCGGCAGGCGGCTTTGATGAAAATTTCTCGGTAGGTAAGGCCAAGGTGCCGAATCAGCCCACAGGCGTGTTCATACGTCCGGTCTGTGGTGCCGAAACCGGGCATGGTCACAGCCACAATGTCGGTGAGTGGACGGCCCATCTGCCGGAAAGCGTGGACGGTGACAAAAAGGGCCAATGTCGAATCCAGCCCGCCGGACACACCGATGACGGCAGTCTTGCACCCGCTGGCCTCTAAACGCCGCCGCAACCCGGCGGTTTGGATGGCGAAGATTTCTTCACAATGCCGCTCTACAGAGCCGTCCGGCAAAAACGGCATGGGGCTAATGGCCCGTTGCAGGGGGCGTGTCACAGCAGAGAGCCGGAAGGGGATCACATCGTACTCGTCATCCGATTGTCTGCGAAACACCGGACACTGGCGGCGCATGGCTTGCAGGGCCGCTACATCCACGTCACAGGCCGCAAGGTGGCTGTCTGAGCGGAAGCGGTCAGTTGCAAGGAGCACTTGCCCCGCCTCGGTCACAATCCCCTGCCCGGAAAACACTTGGTCTGTGGTAGACTCCCCCGCCCCGGCGTACGCATAGGCGCAGGCTGCCATATATCGGGTGGATTGGGCCGCCGCCATGTTTTGGCGCAGTGTGGCGCCGCCTACTTGTTCGGCTCTGGCGGCAAGGTTTATCAATACCGCTGGCCCAAGCAGTAATGCCCTCTGGAGGCTGTCTCCAACCTCCACCCCCACTGTGAGGGCGGGGTAGTCTTGGCAAGCAAATAGTAAATCACTCTTAAAGGGTACCGTCTGACTGGCTAGCGTAATTTCTGTACCCATTTCCACTACCCCGCTGGAAAACCAATGAGTCTCAGGAAAACTCTTGGGTACCACACCTAGTAACTTCCCGTCAGACACCACAGCGGCGCAGTTATAGAGCCGCCTGCCCACTTGTACCGGCAACCCCACAGCCACCAGCGGACGAAGGCCACAGGTGGCTGCTACCAACCCTTCCAGTGCCGCTTCTGCTTCCGTTAACAGCGCAGACTGAAAGAACAAGTCACCGCAAGTATAGCCGGTGAGAGATAATTCCGGCAAAACCAGAACATCCACTAACGCCTCCTCCGCCTGATGGATAAGGGTGCGGATTTCCTTTGCATTTTTCATGGGGTCGGCAATGGTGACACGGGGGGTGCCGATGCCGATACGGATGAAATTGTGTTGCATGATGGGTACCTCCAAAGTGTTTGGTGGGGGGATTAGTCCTCTGCTATTTTCGCAACGTACATTCCCAACTTTACAAATTCGTCGTAAGCATCAAAAATATCTGTTCCGTCTACTTCTATACTTCGCACCTCGCCCGGTGTTTCATGAGAAAACGTATCCCATGCAGTAATGAGATTGTCTGTTTCAACGAAGCCATAGCCTTTCAAAAAGTCAATATATGTTGCCGGATGATTGCTAAATATGCTTGTGATTTTGTATTTTTGGACATAAATCTCATCTTTTGTAGTATGTGAAGCAATGGCAAACTGCGATCCACCATCATTAAATAGCAAGGTGCCATATCTCCGAAAAATTGCATTGATTTGCTCTTTTGACAGTCCATCCAGATAGCAAACTTTTTTATGGAACGGGTCAAAATTGTTTTTTCGGTGTTCTGATTCCTCTTGTTGTGACAAGGGTATCTCCAGCACGAAGAACAACGGCTCAATAAGCCGGGCAAGAAACGCCTCAACTAACGGTTTTAGCTTTTCAAAACTGACATTCAATAAAATGCTTTTCTCAAAAACTTGAAATTCTTCCTTTATCCGTTCAGGAAAAGGTATTGTTACGCCGGAAGCTGTCTGAAACATAAAATCACCTTCTGAAATAATAACTTTCCACATAACCAAAAGTTGGGACGTCAAGGGTGCCATCCCCTACGAGGACATCAGACCTAGCTCTCTTGGCCCCATGCGTTCCATTTTTGAGTGCATTTCAATAGAACATCACACCGGCACCACCACCGCCCTTGTAGGTTCCGAGGCAACCGAACTTTTGGTAGGTGACTCCTGTCGCCAGTGCAGAGTGTAACATGAAAACGGTCTCTACCTTTGCCCTTGACCTTAGCGGGTACATAGGGGCGCAGCCCCTGTGTTGATTTTTTGCTTCTTTTTGTTCAACGACAAAAAGATGGCCCGTCCGGCAGGACATACACGTTGGTGGTCTGCGCCGAGACCGAATCGGCGAACGCCGAATAGGGAAGGTCAAGGGTCGGGACATCGAGGGGCAAAGGCCGAGGGGGGAAAGCCAAGAGAAAAAGGGCCAGACGATTGGTAATCGCTCCCTACAAAGGGCAACAGCCCCCCCTAATCAATAAACCGCTTCAACTCATACAACAAATTCATCGCCTCCAACGGCGTAAGCGTGTTTAAATCCAAATCCCGCAACCGTTCCGCCACCCGACTGCCGCCCATATCCGTGAGAGAGAGCTGGTCTGTAGGCTCCTCCACGGGCCGTCTCGCCTGTGTCCTGCCGGGGGCAACATGCTCCCCCGCCTCAATAGCCTCCAGCACCGCCTTAGCACGGCGTACAACGGCGGCGGGGACACCGGCTAATTTTGCCACCTCGATACCATAGCTGTCATCAGCTCCGCCGGGAACAATTTTGCGGAGAAAGATAATATCATCCCCCCGCTTTTTGGCAGCAATGTGATAGTTTTTCACGCCGGGAATTTCCTGCTCTAACACCGTCAATTCGTGGTAGTGGGTGGCGAATAGGATTTTCGCGCCCAAGGTTCGTTTTTCTGCGCCGTATTCCAACACCGCCCGGGCAATGCTCATGCCGTCATAGGTGCTGGTGCCACGGCCCACCTCGTCTAAAATCACAAGGCTTTTGCTGGTGGCGTGTTTTAAAATGTCTGCCACCTCGGTCATCTCCACCATGAAGGTGGACTGCCCCGCAGCCAAGTCGTCAGATGCGCCAATACGGGTAAATACCCGATCCACCACCCCGACTCTGGCGTGTTTGGCAGGGACAAAGCTGCCGATTTGAGCCATAAGAACGATTAGGGCCGTCTGCCGCATATATGTACTCTTCCCCGCCATGTTGGGGCCGGTGATGATGAGGGCACGATTGTCACCATTATCTAAAAAGGTGTCATTTGCCACAAACAGGCTGTCTTTCTGCATGACCTCCACGATGGGGTGGCGGCCGTCTTTGATTTCAATCACGTTACCATCGTCTATCTCCGGCATAGTGTAATTTTGCCGGGCGGCCACATCAGCGAGGGCTGTTAGGACATCTAATTCTGCCACTTGGCCGCCGGTCTGCTGGAACCGGGTGACCTCTGCCGCTACGGTTTCCCGGATTTGGGTAAACAGATCAAACTCACGGGTTTCCAAGGACTCTTTGGCGGTCATGAGGGCTACTTCTAGTTCTTTGAGGGGCTGGGTGATAAACCGCTCGCAGTTGGCGAGGGTTTGCTTGCGGATATAGTCATCAGGCACCTTGTCGCTCATAGAGCGGGGTAACTCAATATAATAGCCAAAGACCTTATTGTAGCCGATTTTCAGCTTCTTAAACCCGGTGCGGGCCTGTTCTTCCATCTCAATGCGGGTTAGGGCACCGGCAGAGTCCCGGAGCAGTTCCCGCAATCGGTCTACGCCTGCGTCATAGCCGTCTTTGATGATGCCCCCCTCCCGCACGGAAAAGGGCGGGTCGTCGGCGATGGCACTGTCGATAAGGGTCTGCATGTCAGCCAGCAAGTCCATCCCTGCAAGGCCTTGTAGCTTTCCCCCGGTTTTGCCAGCCAGTTTTTCCGTGAGTATCGGGAGCTTTGCCAAAGACAAGCTCATGGTGCGCAAATCCCGCCCCCCGGCAGTGCCATAGACAGCTTTCCCGATGAGGCGTTCTAAGTCGCCCACTTCTTTGAGGGCTAGTATCAGTTCCCCTCGGGCAACGGTGTCATTGACCAATTCCCCCACGGCCTCCAACCGCCCCCGAATGACAACCGGGGACAAGAGCGGGGCCACCATCCAACTGCGGAGTAGCCTTGCTCCCATGGGGGTTTTCGTACGGTCGAGCACCCAGAGCAGACTGCCTTTTTTCTCTCGGTTGCGGAGGGACTCGGTGAGTTCTAGATTCCGCCGGGTGTGGAGGTCTAGTTCCATATACGCCCCGGTTTTATAATAATTCAATGTATTAATATGGGCCAAATCCCGCTTTTGCGTATCAGATAAGTAGGCCAAAAGCCCCCCCACGGCAGAGATGACCGGCGGGAATTGGGCGATGCCCAGTTCCTCTAAACTGCGTCCGAATTGCCGGGTGATGCGCGCTCCAGCGTGGTCTTGGGCAAAGCGTTCTTCGTCCGTTTGGCAGAGACAGTCCCGATTTTGCTTGAAATATCGGCTGATAACTGGGTGTTTGGCGGCGGGGATATCCAACACCGCTTCTGACGGTGCAAAGCGGCCCAACTCGTTCACCAAACGTTCGGCTACGTTTTCACCTTCAAACGAGGTGGCGGAGACCTCACCGGTGGAGATATCCGCAAAGCACACGGCACCACGGTTTTCTTCCAAGCATATTGCGGCCAGATAGGTGGCCCGGTCGGCCTCTAGCATAGTGCCGTCCATGACCGTGCCGGGAGTGATGACCCGCACCACGTCCCGCTCAACAATTCCTTTTGCGGCGGCGGGGTCTTCCATCTGTTCACAAATGGCCACCTTGATGCCCTTGGCCAATAACCGGGCGATATATGCCTCACTAGAGTGATACGGCACACCGCACATGGGGATTTGCTCGTCCTCGGATTTTCCCTTATCCCGGGTGGTGAGGGTAAGTTCCAGTTCTTTTGAGGCTAGGCGGGCATCGTCTTCAAACATCTCGTAGAAGTCGCCCAAGCGGTAGAAGAGGACCGCATCGGGGTATTGGGCTTTGATGGCGCGGTATTGACGCATCATGGGGGTGTCGGACATTGTAGCGGCCTCCTTTCTTTCTATTTTTTGAGTTTGCTTAATAATTGAATTTGTTGTGTTGTGGTTTATTTATTGAGTGTGCTTATTATTTGTTTTCGTTTGTTTTTTTAGAGAACGTCGCCCTTGGTGACCCGGCCCTTTTCCTTGCCCTTTGTAGGGGGTGTGCCCTTGTGCGTTCCGGCCCTTGACCTTTCCTTTCGGCATTCCGCCGAAGATTTCTTGGCGGTTCCCGCCAACTGGTCATGCCCTGCCGGGCGGGCCTTCTTTGCCGTTTCGCAAAGAAGCAAAGGAAACACAGGGGCTGCGCCCCTATGTACCCGCTAAGGTCAAGGGCAGAGTGACGACGGTTTCGCACCTCATACCCCGTACTGGTGCCAAAGCCCTCTAGCCGGATGTCATAGTACTCGAAACTCCAATGGTCAAGGGCGGTGGTGGTGCCGGTGGGATGTGCTATTGCACTGCGCTCAAAAATGGAACGCATAGGGTAAGAGACCCTGCGCCTTCCGTAGGGGCAGACCTTGTGTCTGTCCGGTCTTAGTTGTGGCTAGAGGCCGTCAAATAGTCCGCCGATTATGGCTCCTATTGCCTCGCCGATTCCTTCTGTTATGGCGGAGCCAACCCCTTCTGCCACTGCTTCGCAGGCTGCTTCTGCTGCCACTGTGCCGATACCTTCGGCCACTGTCCCGCAGAGTGTGTCTACGACTGCTGTGCCAGCATTTTCCGCTACTGAACTGCTGTTATTGCTGTTTATGAGCAGTCCGCCCACCCCTTCTATTGCCACCTCACCGGCTACTTCCGCTATCGCAGACGAGCGGGAAGAGGTTTGTGCTACTTCTAGTCCTGTGGGATCAATTGGCACTCCGTTGAGTGTTGCGCCTTTCATGTCCATGCAGATTCTCCTTTGCTACATAAATTAAATGAACTATTCTCCAAACCCATCCGCCTGTATCTGCTTCCACTTATCCCGTGCTTGTAAAATGGCCAGTATAGCACCAATATAGATAAGGGCCAAGCATATAATAGTGACAAGGAATGTAATAATGAAACTTACTATGGTAAAAGGCGGCAGATACTCGAACAATTCTAAATCAGTCAGTATGTTTGGGTGGAATATCATAACCAAGGCTGCGAGTGTACTGTAGGAAAGCATGATGTTCCCTAGGTATGAAAACGTGTAAACAAGCCGTAAAGTAGGTTTCTCATAACGCCGATTGCGAATTTGGCTGTTCAAGCGACCCAATATCCATGAATTTAGGAATAAAAGCATAAATGGATAACTGGCAAGCATCCATACTCGCATTGGAGCGAGAAATGGCAATGGCAACGCCACAAGCAGAACGCACCACCAGCGTTTTTTGTTATTTGAAAGTTTTTGCCGGAGTGCTTGCCACTTACTCATAACCTACACCAACTCCCCCGTCAACGACCACGTTGACGCACTCACAATCTCCACCTCCGCAAACTCCCCAACCAACGCCTCATCCCCCGCCAGCCGCACCAATCGTCCACCGGCGGTACGGCCCTTCAGCGGATATCGAGCATCGTCTTGCACGGCATCTACGAGAATCCGCACTCGCTTGCCCACATAATCCTGATGGCGGCGGGTGGAAATGTCGTTTTGCAGAGCGGTAAGGCGGTCGAAGCGGACTTGTTTTTCGGCCCTTGTGAACGGGTCGTCCATCTCCGCCGCTGGGGTGCCGGATCGAGGGGAGAAAATGAAGGTAAATAAGGCATCGAATTGGACTTGGTTTAAAACGTCCAAGGTGTCCTCAAACTCTTCATCCGTCTCACCAGGGAATCCGACGATAATATCACTGGTAAGGATAATATCCGGCATGTACCGCCGGGCGGCGGTGATGAGGTCTAGGTACCCCTCTTTCGTATAGCCCCGGTTCATGGTTTCTAGCACCCTTGTATTGCCCGCTTGGACTGGAAGGTGGATGTGTTTTGCCACCTTCTCACACCGGGCCATGGTCTCGAACAGGCGCTCACCCGCATCTTTGGGGTGGCTGGTCATAAAGCGGATGAGGAATTCTCCGTCTATGGCGTTGATTTGCTCTAAAAGCCACGCAAAGTCAATGGAATCGTCAAGGTCGTGGCCATAAGAGTTGACGTTTTGACCCAGCAGGGTAATATCCTTCACTCCGTCCGCCACCAAGCGTTCTACATCTTTGAGAATCCGCTCCGGCTCACGGCTCCGCTCTCTGCCCCGGACGTAGGGGACGATGCAGTAGCTGCAATAGTTGTTACAGCCGTACATAATGGTAAGCCACGCACTGGGCCCCTCAGTACGGAGGGAGGGTAGATCCTCAGCAATGACTCCTTCCGGGTTTGATATCTCCACAATCCGACCGGACTCGGTCATGAGGCGTTTGAGCAGTTCCGGCAGTTTCCAGAGGGCGTGGGGGCCGAATACTAAATCTACATGTCGGAACGAGGTCTCTACCTTCTTCGCCACAGACTCTTGCTGGGCCATGCAGCCGCATAGGACAATGAGTTGTTCCGGCTTGTCCCGCTTGGTATGTACCAGATTGCCCACATTGCCCCAGACCCGGTTCTCGGCGGATTCCCGCACGGCACAGGTGTTGATGATGATGAGGTCGGCCTCCACCTCACTGTCGGTAAAGGCGTAGCCCATATCCCGGAGATAGCCCCGGATGGTCTCGGAGTCGGACTCGTTTTGTTGACAGCCATAAGTGTCCACAAAGGCTAGAGGGGTGACCCCCTTCTCCCGGTGGAGGGTCGCAATTTCTATTGCAATGTCCCGTTGGACAGCAACGTCCGCCGGGGAAATTTGGTTTCGTTTTGGTCGTTTTGACACGAGGGTTCTCCTTTTGTTTGGATTCTTTTTAGTTTAGCATTTTTGGGTGGGAATTACAATGGATTTTTGGCATAATTGTTGGGTGGTTGTTTTTTTGGTTGCTACCGAGGGTGCTCTAGCCCTTGAGCCTAGGCTTCTTTTTTAAAGGAGTTGTTGGCGGTGGTTGGCTGAGGATCGCTCTTGGTCTTTTTTGTTCGGCGTTACCGCCGATTCTATCTCGGCGTAGGCCGAGGGCTTTTGTCCTGCCGGACGGGCCATCTTTTCACCCTACGGGTGTTAACTCAACTAACCATTTGCGGGAAGGGCACCCGCAAACGGAAGTTTCGTAGTATGTCGTTGAACAAAAAGAAGCAAAAAGTCAACACAGGGGCTGCGCCCCT
>WRBE01000072.1 GCA_009779845.1 Oscillospiraceae bacterium | reverse complement strand
GGGGATGAAGCCCGGCCCATATCTTTTGGGAATTGGCAGCGTTACATTCTTTCTAAGTATCTTCTCCTCGGTTGCCTTTGGATTTATAGCCGGGTTTGGCGGACAGAATTTCTGGCTCTTTGTGGCATCGCTATTATCAGGCGTGGCGGCATCCATATTTTTGGGCGCAACCATCGGCATATTGTGTAACAGTCAGGCGGCTGCAACAGGGTTATCTATGCCTGCGGCAATGCTATTTGGCTTTGGTCCCATGCTTGCTGGGTTTAATGAAAACATCGCCCGTGTTCTCCACCCTCTCTACACACAACAACTCAATGTGATTGCGGACTATTTGACGCATGGAGGGGGTACTACACCTCTTTGGCAGTCGTTCGCTATTATATGGGCGAATGTGGCAGTGCTTGGTGTTCTATTTGCGGTTGTTTATGCGAAAAAGGGGTTGAAGGGGTAAGGGCGGATTTGAGACACAAGAATCCTACAATTGAAATTGAGATCACATAACGGGAATATTCCTGTAAACAGCCTAAATTGTTTGCCGCATAACTCAGTAAGCGTAGCAAAAAGAGGTTGAGAAGATGGAACAGCGCCTTCGTTACATCATTGCTGAGTTAGAAAAAGACATCCAGGAAAATCAGGCCATTTGCGAAATAAATCATCGTTACGGCCACGACACTTCGACGTCCCTGAAACGAATCGAAGTGCTTCAGGATGCAATAGAAGTGTTCCACTGCATAATCGCAATTTTTACACAAAAGGATTCAGGTCAATAGCCGGTCATATCTGTGCGGGTCATTCACACAAAGGCTGAACCCATGAAAGACAGCGAACTGGCTCGCCCCATGCCTATCAGATGCTTATGCGGAATTTTGTTTATCAAAAAAGCTACGCTCTTAATGATAGGTTCAGGGGCTGGCCGGTTTGTGTCCGGTATGATGGCAAATATATGCGGGGGGGCGGTCACAACCGCCCCGGGTAGGGACAGATGGGAAACGAGCGCAGACAGAAACTCCAGCCGACAACCGTGAAACAGAGAACGAGAATTAAAGAAGCATCTGTTACACGAAATAGGCCCCCCTTTCCATGAAAGAGGAGCCTATCAATTTTGTGCAACGAATGCTCACGCACTTTTGCAAACTGAGAAATTTTATACGGTTACTGTGTTTCTAGTATGGTGCTAATCGGTCTAATTTCGTTTAGTTTTGGATAGGTTCTCGGTCTAAAAACCCTGAATTTGCAAGGGATATGTGTAGTTGAAGTTTGAAAAAATTTATGCTATACTAGGGAGGCGATGGGGCCTAGTGAGGGTCATGCATGGGGTGCCTTGTACACCTTATGATAGTAGAGAGTTCCAGCTCGTCTACTACCATCGCATTTTTTATTTCGACTTGTGCGTATTGTATCATGGAATCGTTGGGAATGCAAGGGTAAATCGAAAGGGTTGGGCGTGGTAGGCGATGCGCCTATAACCTAATCAAATTCACACCATCCGTCCCATCAAAAAATGCCGCTTCTCGGTCGTGGCAGGTAAACAATAGCACTTGCCGCTCTGCCGCCAGTTCTTTTAATAGCACCAGTGCCTGCTTCATGCGGTTCTCATCGAAACTGACCAGTGCATCGTCTAAAATAATCGGACATGCCTGTTCTTTTGGGAACGTCAAGTCGCAGATGGCTAGGCGGAGGGCTAGATATACTTGGTCTACAGTCCCGCCGGAGAGGTATAGGATATCCCGGCTAATGCTCTCCTCGCCCCGCTCTACGCTGGGGGTAAGGGTTTTGTCGAATAGCACCCGCTTATAGGCCCCGTCTGTGAGTCGGTCTAGGTAATAACCCGCTTTTTGGCCCAGCAGGGGCGAGAAACGGGCAGAGATTTCACTGTCGGCCTCGCCCAGTACTTCCATGGCTAGTTGCAGGGCACTGTATTGGCGGGTGAGTTCTGTCAGTCGGTCTGTAAGGGCACCGTGCCGCGCGCCGAGAACCACGGGGTCGCCCAAGGCACGTACTTCACCTTGGCCAAGGGCGAAACGATGCTTGAGGGTGTCCAGTTCTTGTTCCATGTGCCGGAGCGCATAGGCAGTCTTGCTTTTGCTTTGGGCTGGCGGGGCCAAGCCGTCTTGGGGGATGGGCGCATGGGGGTCGCCTTCATAGCCGGCTTCCAAGGTCTCTTGCCAAGTTTGGGCGGTTTTCAGCTCTTTTTCAGCCGTCTCTAGCCGGTCTACGACTTGTCCCATTTCGGTGAGGGTCAAAGCCGCTTCCTCCAACCCCTCTACTGCGGGGGCAAAGGTGTGGGCGGCGGTCTCAAACTTGCTCCGAAGCTCTTGCATCTCCAGCATGGCAAGGCCAGAGGCTTGGTCGGTCTCTTGCGCGATGTGTCGAAGCTCTTCTGCTTTTTGGCTGAGGAATTCGTAGTCTGCGAGGGCCGTTTGCAGGGTTTCAATATCCGGTACATTCAGCAGGGTGAACAAGGTAGTTCGCTTTGCTTCTTTTTGTTTGGCGATGCTCCATTTTCGGAAAAACAACAGCCCCGCCAAGGCGGCCCCAATCACAGACACGATAGACAGCGGCCAAAGGGCAAGCCCGACCATCTGTGTAACGGTGAGAGAGCCCAATGCCACCACCGGCAGAACCGCCAGCGGAATTCCGTACACGCTCTTGTTATAATTCGTGGCCTTTTCGGCGGCGGCATCTACAGCAGCAGCATCGTTTGCGAGGGCTTTGGCCCCGTCCATGTCTTTCCCTGCAAAGGGGGTGTTTGCCTTTTCTTCTTCGATCAGCGACAGGTCTTTCTCTGCCTGCTCCCACGCCTCTTTCGCCGCTGTGTAGCGCATATTGGCGGTTCTCAGCTCGTCATAAGTTTCTTGTGCTGTCCGCACCAACTCATCAGATAGTTGGATGCCATCCTGTTTGGTAAGTTGCTTTTGTAACGTGGCAATTTCCCACTGTAAATTCTCCACCTGCCGCCGCTGGTCGGCGATTTTTTGTCGCTGTGCGCGGCGTTCTAATTCAATGTGGGCGGCTTGCTCTTGGGCCAGTTGCTCCGTGCGGTGCCTTGCTTGATCGAGCTGTAAGCTTAACTCGTTATAAGCGGCAGACGCCTCTTGCAAGCGGGCTAAGGTTTGGTTCATCTCTAAGAGCTCCGCTTGAATTTGCGGAATCTCGCCGGTCTTTTTTTGAGAGCGGCGGCGATTGAGCCACTTTTTTAATTTCTCGACCGTTTGGCCATAGTTCACCTCTTCCTCACCGGAGGAAATCAGCGATTTAATCCGCTCTTCTAACGGCCCGGTCTGGGTGACTTTCACATCTGCCTGCCGGATAAACGCACTGCGGACAAAGACCGCCTCTGGCACACCGGTGAGAACCTCTCCTAAATTCTCATGCATGAGGGTTAAAACCTGCTCTCCCGTGCCGGCATAGCGGACATCGATCCGCCTCATGGGACTGGTGCCCAAGGCCGTCCGCTGGATGGTGATGGCTTGGCCGTCTTCAGTCTCTATCTCCATACGCCCTTCCATCGCGTCCCCTGTCCAAGGGCGGTACTTGGTTTTTTCCGCCAAAACCCCCTCTTTGCTCCGCTCTGCCGTGTTGATGCCGTAGAGCATGGCTCGGATAAAGGCGCACCAAGTACTCTTCCCCGCCTCATTGGGGGACTGGATAATATTGAGACCGGGCTGAAGTTTTAGTTGTGCGCCTTTGAGCGCCCCGAAGGTGGCGGACATTCGTGTTATCTTCATCGCGTTATATCCTCCACTGTTCGCCGTGTTCCATGGCGGATAGGGCGTATCGAATGGCCCATGTGATTTGCGCTTTCTCCTGTGCGTCACCCGCATCGTATCTGGCCCGCATTTTTCGCAGGAACAGGCCCCGCAACGTGTCTTCTTCCGCTTTGGCCCAGATGTCTTGTTGGATACGGGTTTCGTCTCGGACGGTGAGGTGGAAGAAGCGGTCTGATAGGGCGGTTGTGATGGCCGCTGTGTCTATGGCACCTGCAAACTCGCCGGCGAGGACGATACGGGCAATGTCCTGCTCTGTGCCGGACGGTAACGCTTCTGCGATTGCGTGGGCAAGATTCGGCTTGTCCGTCAAATCCACCGCCAGTGTCAGATATTGCCGCCCGCCCAAGGGGATAAACCGCTGGGAAACGCTGCCCTTCCCGACCTCAGCAATCACCACGCCCCGGGGGCCTTCCTCGTCAAATCCCCGCCCCAGCGCACAGCCGCTGTAGGCGTAGTATGTATCGCCAGCTTTTTGCAGACCGGAATATTGGTGCTCGTGCCCCAAGGCCAGATAGTCTAACCTCGATGCCGCAATTTGTTCTGTGGTGATGGGATTATACACGCCCTCCGCCGTCCCGCCCACTTGACCGTGGAGGGTCATGAGGTTTATCTTGCCCTTGTCCGCCACGCCCGGAAAGTCTGCAAGCAACGGCCCAGAGCGGCTGCCCATAAAGGCCGCACCCCAAACGACCCCACGGCCACCGGAAAGTTCCACCGCTTCCGGTACCGCGCTTTGGAACACATGGACATGCTTCGGCAGCGCAAGGGCCGCCCAAGGGGATGTGGGGTGATAGTAATCGTGGTTCCCCGGCGCAATAAAGATGGGCACTTTGATTTGCCCGAAGGCCCGGAGTAAGGCTTCGCCGGTTTCGTAATAGCTCTTGTCGCTGTCTAAGAGATCACCGGATAACAGGACAACGTCTACCTGTTCCTTGTTTGCAAGGATCGCCATTTTGTCCAATAGCTCCCGCTGTTCTTGCCGCCGGAGTATTGCCTTCTCCTCCGGTAACGCATCAAAAGGGGAGTCCAGATGAAAATCCGCCCCGTGTAGTAGTTTAATCATGAATCCGCAGTGCCTCCCCTGCTGTGGTTCGCCCGGTTTTGGTGTCGATGGTGAATACGGCGCACTCCATTTTACAGTCACCGGGGGCGGCCTCGAACCGTTCTCTGGGGTTGCCTAAGAACATGTTAATCGACTGCTCTGGCCGTACGCCCAGCACCGACCGGGCGGGGCCGGTCATGCCGAGGTCTGTTACATACCCGGTTCCTTTGGGCAAGACTTGGATATCCGATGTCTGCACATGAGTATGGGTGCCCCAAATTGCACTGACACGACCGTCCAGATAATACCCCATAGCCAGCTTTTCGCTGGTGGCTTCGGCGTGGAAGTCGATGAGTGTCACGGTGGCTTTGTGTTCCGCCAACAGCCGGTCTGCCGCCAAAAAGGGGTTGTCCGGCCCGAAGTCCATGTCGCATCGGCCGATGAGGTTTGCCACCAACACGGTGCCGAAGTCCCGCTCTACCAACGTGTAGCCTCTGCCCGGCACTTGCGGGGCGAAGTTTAATGGTCTGACGATATTGGGGCTATGCTCCATATAAGAAATGATTTCCCGCTTGTTCCAAGTGTGGTTGCCCAAGGTGATGACATCCGCCCCTGCATCAAAGATGGCTTCTGCCTGGGCGGGCGTGAGGCCCAGCATGGCGGCATTTTCACCATTGACCACAGTAAAGTGGATGCCTTTCATCGCAATGACGGAACGGAGCCGCCGACAAAGGTAGTCGAGACCGCTTTTGGCGACTACGTCGCCGATGGCTAGGATGTTGATTTGCATGGGGCACCTCGTTTCTGGTGGTTGATGGGCTCTTTTCCTTTTAGACTCTGCACTATCGCCAAAGCCCTCTAGCCAGATATTATAGTCGTCGAAACCCCAATGGTCAAGGGCGGTGGTGTTCTATTGAAATGCGCTCAGGGATGGAGAGCATATACTCCATTGTTCATTTAATATTCCCTGCATGCCTACAATTTTACCACACCCACAACAAAAACGCCATATCCCACCTTTAAAAAAACCATCAATTTATTCCCTCCCGCCAGACGAGGCTTCCCGTCACTTATGGCAGCGGGTCAGGGAGGTCTCTTGACCGTATGCGTTCTATTCATGAGCGCAGTTCAATAGGACATCAATCTGGCGGCAGCAACCGCCCTTGTAGGTTTCGAGGCAACCGGACTTCTGGTAGGGGAGTATTGTCGCCAGTGCAGAGTAAAACATGAAAACGGTCTCTACATTGGAACTTGACCTTGCGGGTACATAGGGGCGCAGCCCCTATGTACCCTTTGCTTCTTTGCGAAACGGCAAAGAAGGCCCGTCCGGCAGGACATAACCAGCCGGCGGCCTGTGCCGGGGTAGAATCGGCGAAACGCCGACAGGAAAGGGTCAAGGGCAACCCCCTTATCTTTACCTTGACACATTTCTGTTACATGCTATAATTGTGTCATAGACCTTCATTGGAGGCCAAAATGATACATATATCAATAGACACAAATAGACCATTGCCGATTTATCAACAATTGGCGGCACAGATTACGGCAGATATCCAGCAGGGCGTATTGCCTGTGGGGACGAAACTGCCTACAGTACGAGCGTTGGCGGCGGAAAATGGGCTTGCTGTAGGTACTGTGCGGCAGGCGTATGATGCGCTCGTGCGGCAAGGGTATATTGTCATGAATCAGGGGCGGGGTACCTTTGTCCGCTCTGTTGTGCCTATCCATCCCGGTGGACTGCGGGGGCCGGGTAGCCGGAAAGAACAGGCCCTGTTAGCCATTGACCGGGCGTTGGGCGAGATTTTAGATCTGGGCCTCTCCCCGCGAGAGGCGCGGATTTTCTTTGATTTGAAGCTGCGAGAGCTAGAGGGTATGGGCCCCGTGGTGAAAATCGGTGTCACCGACTGTAATCCGGAGGCGCTAGCGGAAATCAAAAAGCAGATTGCGCCCCTGCCCAAGGTCGAGGTGTTTTGCTATCCCTTGGACGATGTACTCTTGTCTCCGGCGGCATTGCCGTCGAATTTGGACTTGCTGGTGTCTACCGCCACCCACGCCGCCCAACTGGCGGATGTTTTAGGCGGGGCACATCCCATGGCCACGGTGGTTATGAGCCTTTCCCTCGACACGGCGGCGGGGTTGGCCCGTCTGGGCCCTGACCGAAAAGTGGGGATTTTGTGTGACAGTCTGCGGTTTAGTGAGCTGATTTTAGGGGGCTGTGCCCGATATTGTGACTTAGATACCCCGCCGCAAGTGATTCTTTGGGGGCAGGAGAAAAGCCTGAAAGAAGCGTTGGCGGGTCTAGACACCTTGCTCCTTCCCACGGCGTACAAAGACCTCTGCCCGGAAGCCTTATTGGGGGAGTTAGAAACATATTTAGAACAACACCGGTCAGTGATTTACCACTATGAGATGGATCAGGGGTCTCTGCTCTCTCTCACCCGACAGGTGCAGGAATTATTAAATGCCGAGTTGGAGGCGATGTAGTATGGCAGACAAGAAAAAGCTGGTCTTAGGTGTCATTGGGGCCGATGTCCACGCAGTGGGGAATAAGATATTAAACCACGCCTTTGAACTGGCGGGCTTTGACGTGACCAATTTAGGCGTGATGGTCAGCCAAGAGGAATATATCGAGGCGGCGCAAGAGACCGCCGCTGATGCCATTATCGTGTCCTCTCTCTACGGTCATGGTGAGTTAGATTGCCGGGGCCTGCGAGAGAAATGCGACGAAGCCGGATTAGAAGGTATTTTACTCTATGTCGGCGGCAATATCGTAGTGGGCAAACAGCCATTTTGTGAGGTGGAACAACGGTTTCTCCATATGGGCTTCGACCGAGCATTCCCGCCGGGCACCACACCGGAGACGGCGATTTCATCCCTCAGACAAGATTTGGGCATCACCGATTAGACAGCCAAGGGGAATAGTTTAGATGCAACCCGTATTATTGATTGACATCGGCAGTACTTACACCAAAGTGCTGGCCGCAGACATGGCAGAACCCTGTATCTTAGGCACCGCCGCCCATACTACGGTGGCGACAGACGTAGCTATCGGGTTGGAAGAGGCACTGTTGGCCTTAGAAGCCAAAACAGGCCCCCTTTCTTACACCGCCCGGCTGGCTTGTTCCAGTGCGGCGGGAGGGCTTCGCATGGTGGCGGTGGGGCTGGCCCCCAGCCTGACCGAGCAAGCGGCCCGGATGGCCTGTCTCGGTGCCGGGGCGAAAGTGGTACGAAGCTTTGCGTATCAACTCACGGAAGAAGACATGGCGGAAATTGCGGCCATATTACCGGATATTTTACTCTTAACCGGCGGCACCGATGGCGGCAATGATGCGGTCATCACCCACAATGCGGCGATGTTGGCGACTTGCAATGCCGATTTTCCCATCTTACTAGCGGGTAACCGCAACGCTACAGCCCGGTGTCGAGAATTGCTAAAGGGACGGACGGTCATCACTACAGAAAACGTCATGCCCCGCTTGGAGCAGCTCAATGTGGCCCCGGTACAAAAACAAGTCCGCGCCCTATTCCTAGAGCGCATCGTCCACGCCAAGGGCCTTGGCCCTGTGGCAAAACAGATGGACGGCCCCTTGATTCCTACCCCTGCCGCCGTCCTGCTGGCAACAGAGCTGCTGGCCAAGGGGACGGACAGCCAATCCGGTTTCGGCGACCTCTTAGCCATAGACTTAGGCGGGGCCACCACGGATGTATACTCCATGGCACGAGGCGATCCCGCCGGGGGCGAGGTGGTTTTAAAAGGTCTCCCGGAACCGTATGCCAAACGGACGGTGGAGGGAGACATGGGGATGCGCTACAGTGTATCGGGCATTGTGGATGCGGTGGGGGTACCGTGGCTTTCCACCCACAGCGGACGATCACCGGAGCAAGTCACAGCACAGATTGCCCACCTGGCCGCCCACCCGGATATGTTGCCGGACACCCCGGCAGATTTGGCCTTAGACCAAGCTCTGGCCTCGGCGGCAATTATGACAGCAACCCGGCGACATGCGGGCACGACAGAGGTTGTCTACACCATCCAGGGGCCGACCATCGCCCAGACTGGCAAAGACCTCACAGAAGTTCGCCGCCTGATTGTCACCGGCGGTGCCATTATCCACAATTCAGGTGCCGGACAAGTGGCAAAATATGCCTTGTTCGACCCCAAAACGCCTCAGTCCCTCCGGCCCAAAACGGCCGAGATTTATATGGATTCCCGGTATATTTTGGCAGCTATGGGTCTGCTCAGGCAAAGAGACCCGGACGTAGCCCTCACACTGATGAAAAAGGAGCTTCAAACCCTATGGAACTGCAAAACAAACGCCTGACCGACGACGAGTTTTTCGCCCAGCGTGATGAGGTGCTGACCCAGTGGCCCACAGGCAAAGACGCAGATATGGCGGCGGGCATTGCCTATCACAAGTCTTTGGCGGACAGTAAGTGTTTCTCAAAGAAACTGCTGGCTGCTAAAGCACAACGGACAACTCTAGTCCAGCCACGGGCGGGAGTGGCCTTAATCCCCCAGCACATTGAACTGTTAACCTACCTGCAAGACAAGGGCGGGGCGGACTTGCTTCCCACCACCATTGACAGTTACACCCGCTTAAACCGCTTCGAGAAGGCCCAACAGGGGATTGAAGAATCCGTCCGTACGGGCAAAAGTATGCTAAACGGCTTCCCGGCGGTCAACCACGGCGTGTCCGGTTGCCGTCAGATTGTGGACTCATTAGACACCCCGGTGCAGATTCGCCACGGCACGCCGGACGCACGGCTGTTGTCTGAAATCGCTTACACCGGCGGGTTCTCCAGCAACGAGGGCGGCGGGATATCCTATAATATCCCCTACGCCAAAAACGCAGACCTAGTCACCACCATCCGCCACTGGCAGTATGTTGACCGCTTGACCGGCATGTACGAGGAAGCGGGGGTGTCCATTAACCGGGAACCCTTCGGCCCGCTGACAGGTACGTTGGTGCCGCCGTCTATCTCTCATGCGGTGGCCATTATCGAAAGTTTATTGGCCGCCGAACAGGGCGTGAAAAATATCACCGTAGGCTACGGACAATGCGGGAATTTAATCCAAGACGTGGCCGCAATTCAGACACTACAGACCCTCACTGACGAATACTTACGACAATACGGCTACAACGATGTAGACGTGACCACTGTACTCCATCAATGGATGGGCGGCTTCCCACAAGACGAGGCGAGGGCGTTTGCGGTTATCTCATGGGGCTCTACCGTGGCGGCCTTGTCCCATGCCACCAAGGTTATTGTCAAAACTCCCCACGAGGCCATGGGGATTCCCACTATGGAAGCCAACGCACAGGGCCTCCGTTGTACCAAGCAGATTATCTCCATGCTGGGCGACCAGACGGTGAATACAGATTCCCTCTGTGATGAAAAAGACATCATCTCCAGAGAGACCCGGTGTATCGTGGATAAATGCTTCGAGCTGGGCGATGGCGACCTAGCCGTGGGCACTGTCCGTGCGTTCCAAGCCGGGGTGTTGGACATCCCGTTTTCCCCCAGCCGCTCCAATGCCGGGAAATTGCTCCCCGCCCGGGATAATGAGGGTGCGATTCGCATGTTTGCGTTGGGGAACCTGCCGTTTACCAAGGAGTTGGCGGAGTTTCATCAGGAGAAGATTGCAGAACGCGCCGCTGCGGAAAAGCGGGAGGCTTCGTTCCAGATGGTGATTGATGATGTGTATGCCATTAGTAAGGGGCGGCTGGTTGGTAGACCGAGTAGGGACTAGTTATTGCTTTTGTGGGGGCAGGCCTTGTGTCTGCCCCTCTTTGTGCCCTTTGTAAGGGGGCATGTCCCTGTGCATTGAACAGGCCCCCTAAAAACGGACATTGCGAAAAAGGGACTCCTGATGTAGAATGAAAAACTACGTTAGGAGTCATTTTTATGAAGAATCAATATGGACATCTCATACTT
>WRBE01000071.1 GCA_009779845.1 Oscillospiraceae bacterium | reverse complement strand
GGCACCCTTGTCTTGCGTCCGATAGACACCCAAGAGCCGGGCGTAGAGATTGAAGTGGTCGTAGATGGTGAGACCAACGAAGTCACGGTAAACGTAGACCCAGACGACGATGCAGAGATCAGCATAGAGGATGGCAACATTGTGATCACATTGCCGCCTGATACAGACATTGACGACATTGAAGTACCTAATGGCTGGAACTCCGTTGAAACGACAGACAACGATGGCAATGTGATAGTAACGATCACACCGCCAGCAGGCTACGAAGTGGTAGAGGAAGAAGACGGCACCCTCGTCTTGCGTCCGATAGACACACGACCGGAACGCGAGCTACACCGTGCGTACATGTTTGGTGACACTGCTGGTGAGTTCCGTCCGGGCGCCACCATCACGCGTGCCGAAGTGGCAGCCATCTTGGTGAGAACCGAACTACGTGACTTTGAAGCATTTACGCCTGAGACCAGAGAGTTGCCGGAAGGCATGGCGAGCTTTAACAAATTCTCCGACGTGCTTCCGCACAACTGGCACTTCTACTATGTGGCATGGGCCTATGACGCAGGTCTAGTTAGCGGGCTCCCGGATGGCACCTTCCGTCCGAATCAGCCGATTACTCGCCAAGAGATCGCAGCGATGTTATCGCGTCTGGATGGAGTTGAGTTGCGAGATGCGGGCACGCCTGCGGGCATTGTAGACTTCGGCGACACCCAAAACTGGGCGAGAGACTATGTGTACACCGTATACAGCGAGGGCTTGATGGTAGGTGACGCCCGGAACCAGTTCCGTCCGCGTGCAAACATCACCCGTGCAGAGACGGCAACCGTGTTCAACCGGAACTTAGGCCGCCTGGACAGCGTGACAGCGTATAATGCAGCAGAGGTAGAGCGTGATAATAAGCGTGACTTCCCGGACGTGAACGTGCTCAACACAGCCGGAACTATGACATGGTTTTTCCCGTCTGTGTTAGGTGCTACGAATGACCACTATTTGACCCGAGATGATAACGGGGACATTACCGAGAAGTACGTTCGTTACGAGCAACCTTGGCGTGATTAGGTTCAAAAACGCCCTAGTAATTTCGAGCACAGGAAGAAAAAACCCGCAGCGGTCGATTGTGACGGCTGCGGGACAGACTAGGAGGTTCAAATGAAGAAAAAAGCCTTGCTTGTATTGTGTGCTTTGCTCATCATGGTGTCGTTGGGGGCTTGTGCAGACCCGGAAACTGCCATCATTGGCACGTGGGAATGTCTAAACGATAGTATTCCGCACGAGTGGATGTGTGGGCTTGTCTTTGATGAAGACGGCAGATTCGTTGACAGTGACGGTGACAGGGGTTCATTCCAGATCGCAAGGAATTCGTTGACCTTAGAGTTCGATGATTTTGAAGCCGTTACATTTTCGTACAGGATTCGAGGAGATCAGCTGACGCTCACGGGCGACGAAACCAACGTTGTGCTTACCCGCCGATAGTTAAAATTTAGGCCAAAATGCACAGCTTAGGGCATTAAAAACTATTGCAAAGCTTCAAACGTGCTGTTATGCTCGACAATGTGTAATAGTTTTATGATATACATCTGACATAGTGGAGAATGATGAAGTTAGATTACATTTTTCGAGAGAAGGGCAAGAAAAAACGATTTTGAACGGTCTTGTTTATCTTAAAGTTTCAAAAAGGTTTTCAATATTAACAAAAAAGGAGAAAATATCAAAATGAAGACTAAAATGAAAAGAAGCAAAAGGATTATTACGCTTTTATTGGCACTGGTAATGATTCTGACGATGGTGCCGGTGCCAGTATCTATGGGAGCTTTGGCGGACGATGATCCGATTACGCCGGATATGAATCCACAGCTTCAAGTATTTCTAGACCAGAGACGCCAAGAGGTTGACGGATTTGTCCTCTCCGGTGCATTCCGTCAAATCGACCACCTGCTGAACGGATTTGCGGACAACCCTGAAATGCAATGGGAAGTTCTTGACCTCATTTTTGGTCACCACACCGGTTACTACCCGTATGGGCACCCCCGTTATCCGGGCCCGGTAGATCCGGCCGCTAGAGGTATTGGCCTTTCCATCTGGCGTAACCAAATGGGTGACAAAGCCGAATTGTGGAACTACATCTGGAGACAACCGCCAAGCCAAGCCAACTTCCCCGGTCAAATGGCAGGCGGCGGCGGCAACCAGAGCTGGGGCCGTTGGTATGACACCGCAGCATTTAGTTTCCGTCCTTTCCATCCCCATGATCCCGACCATTATTACGGGCTGGATTTACCCATGCGGGCTGAGTTTTTGGATGACGCCAGTTACCGCTGGTGGTTTGATGCACACTACACCGCAGCTGAGAGCTTTGACCCGGCTCACCACGACGGTGGCATAAACAACCCCCGTCTCCGCGACACGACACATGTTCCCACGATAGAGTACCCCCTTGGTCGCCCGGTGGATTCGCCAACGGTTACTGACGAACAAAGAGATGCGGGCTTTACCGGACGTCTCAATGACAACATCGCACAGATAGACAGAGAGACTGTCTTCATGTTCTGCGAAGAAACAGGCGAAGAAAGAGCGTTTGAAGGCTGGCAAGTACGTGAGGGCGGCCCGCAAGGCAACGATCCTTTTGATATTTTTGATTGGCCCATCGCCCCCGGTGACCAAAATATTGTGTACCGTGATGGCCGCTCACCTGTAGACCGCGGTCAAGTATGGGCGTCCAGAATGGCTATGGCCTATGCGGAAGGTCGCGGCGAAGAAATGAAAATTATGGCGGCTGGCTGGAGCGGCCCCGCTTGGGTTAAGAGCACCGGACGTGTGAACGGCGGTCATGTTGTTAACGCTGAGTGGGCATTGGAAGCGTATGCAACCTTCCTTGCCGACTATCTACAAGGTTGGGAAACCATTTACGGTGCACCGGTTTGGGGATTGTCTTTGTCCAATGAGCCGGATCAATTCAACCATGTTTACTCAAAAAGCGGCTGGGCGTTCCACCACACATATGCCACACCCGGAACTGTAGACTTTGGTATTCGTATGCCCATGGGGCTTCACACTGCTACCTTACCAGCAGCAGCAACCCCAGATGATACCGCCGTCGTATTCCCGGGACTCACG
This sequence comes from Oscillospiraceae bacterium, assembly GCA_009779845.1. Taxonomy (GTDB): domain Bacteria; phylum Bacillota; class Clostridia; order Oscillospirales; family Oscillospiraceae; genus WRAB01. The sequence goes on along the minus strand of WRBE01000071.1, from coordinate 7,752 downwards.
ACTGCTTTCCCCACTTGGAATGCACCGGGCGGTGCGGGCAGTGCACCGGCCTATATGCCGTTTGCCCGTGATTTCTTAGGCCCCATCATGGAAGAGCGCGGTCTGCGTACTGTCGCAGCGGACGGTACCATAGAAGGTGTTCGCCTGCAAATGGGCGATAGTCAGAGCTATACTGTAGGCCCGAACTCCATTTGGCGTGCATTCTGGGGCAACAGTGCCGAGCAATTTATAGATGACTATGTATTCCATACCTACGGTTGGAGCCACACAGGCGGCTATCAAATGAATACTGCGAACCTGAGAGAGTGGAAAGTGCGTGCCCAAATGGATAACCGGGGCAAAATCATGAGTGAAATTTCCACCATGTCCGGCCAAACCGGTGCCAACATCTTTGACTATCGCATTGATGCACTCAGAAGCCAAAACGGTACCGCATCTAGAAGTGATATGGGTTCTGCTTTGGCATGGGCCATGTACTGGAACAGACAAATGTCAGTTGCAGAACTGACCGGAACCGGTCAATGGTGGGCAGTGGGCTTTAAGCGCCCTGAGAGAGAGTGGCCCATGCGCAACGCACCCGGTGACCAAAGCTTGGAAAACCTGATTTATATCACCAACGACGCCCGCGGTCATGCAGCTCCGGTTGGTGCCGGTGCCGCTGGCGCCGCACAAAGCTTAGAGAATCCTGCAACTTTGTGGGGCGGTATTGAGGGGACAACTGGTTCTCATCGTGGCGTACCAACGCCAGGCATTACTGGACAGTCCAACTACGGTGACGGTCAATTGGGCGGTTACTTCACAGAGCAAACCTTTGACTATCGCGTACACAGTGTATTCTGGGCATTGGGCCATTTCAGCAAGTTTGCAAGACCCGGTTGGTTCCGTGTGAACATTGACCAAACCCCGATTTTTGAGGCCCCGGCAGACACAAGCCTACCGGCAGCCACCGTCAACAACCTCAACTTGCAATCTTCCGCATACATCAGCCCCGAGGCAGATGCAGACGGTTACTATGACTTTGCCGTAACCATCATCAACGGCACACGGCAGAATCAGACCCTAGACCTCAGCTTCCCCGGCTTTACAGTCGAGAGCATTGACCGTTGGGAAACCAGAGAAGATGCACTTTGCCCGACTCTCAACTATCAAGATGCGTGGGTACGAGATGGCGGTATTGGTGTTGGTGGCATAGACTTGAACACGGTTCGCCGTGACCACGTCCGCGGTTGGTTCGAAGTAGACGGCGAACTAATAAGAGGCCGGGATGAAGCACGCTCTTTGATGGTTCCCACAGCTTCTAACAGCACCCCGAGTATGGCTGGATCCCCCCTTGGTAACGGCATGGTACTTCACGGTGAGGTAACAGGTTGGACAAACGGCGGCGAAGTAACTGTACCCTTCGTTTCCATGACAACCTTTGTCGGCCGTGCCAGAGTCAACCCGAACGACAATCTGGATGCCACACAAGAAATCCCCTTCTTCTACTACAACGAGTTGGAAGGTGCCGCAATCAACAACAACAACACCAACCTGCAAGACCCCCGTGTAGAGACGATGCGTATCCCAAGACAAGACTTTGAATACGAACTAGGCGAAGTGGTAATCACTGCTGGTCAGGCTGGTGCTCAGCCTAATATCACGGCAGGCTTTACAAACAACACGTATGCCAGATTTACCTTCAACAACTTGGATCTCGGCGCAGGTGTAGACACACTCACCATCAACGCCGGTGGAGCGATTGTCGGCACTGCCACAGGAGATGCAGTAGTTGGCCGTATCCCGGCACGCGCCTATATTGATGGCGAACTGGCCACCGAACGCGGTGCTCACGTTGTTACAACTAACGTTGCAGCCAACGTAAGAGACAGCATTATTCCTCTCAGCGATGAGTTTGACGGTGTGGCGGACGTAGTGATTGTACTTGGCGCACAAAACAGCCCGGTAGTTGGTCGTTTGAACTCTCTGTCGTTCTCTAGCGGTGCAGATGCTGCAGCGGCTGGCGTAGACGTGTTCGATGTCCAAAAAGCTTCAGACCTGAAGATTCCTGCATAATCACCTTCGGTGAGCTAGGAAAAGAACCTAAAGTTCAATGGAGCCCCTCCCTTACCTGTGCAGGGTGAGGGAGGGGTCAGTTTGTCAGTATTTTTAAGGGGTACAAGCCGTTTAGGTCATGTTCTAAGGTAGTTGCTATTGGGTGGAAGTTGTGATATGCTTATCTCAAGGGTAGGATATGGCACAAACAGCGGTAGAATGTATCCATTGCATAAGCGAAACAGTAATAAAGTTTGGCAAGAACCCGAAAGATCGTCAGCGGCACTGTTGCAAAAGTTGTAACAAGACATTTCAGAAAGAATATGCAAATAATGCAGCAAAGCCTGAAACAAAGAAAATAATTATAAAGATGTCTCTAAACGGAAGAGGCATTCGAGACATTTCAAGAGTTTTAGAAATCAGCACAGATAGTCATTTCTGTGTTAAAAAAGCAGGAAGTATTCTCGCCAACGTAAATCCAAAGTATCAAGATTTGCAAAAACCACTTAAAATGCGCCTTCAAACGGATGAAATGTGGGGTAGAGTTTATAGCAAACAAGCTCCGTAAGAATGGCGATGTAATAGCTTATGTTTTAGGTTCGTGCGAGCATGGCATGTTATTAAAGCGTTTGGCTAGAAAGACAATCTGCTATTCCAAGTCTCCGGAAATGCATAAAATTATGCTCGGGTTGCTTATCAATCAAATTGAATCCCACAGACAACTATTTTAGAACATGACCGCAGACGGTTGTGTTCTTGACAAAACAGCAATTATATAATATAGCAACATTAATTTTTGCAACAAACAATAAATTTTCCATTTGCTTTTTTATGTTGTAGAAGCACAAAATCTTTCTATTGTTTGTTGCAGGGGTAATAACAAAAATAAAGGGAGAAAACAATGATTACGAAACACAAACTGAAAAGAACACTTGCGCTACTACTCGCACTCACGATGGTGTTCACTCTGATACCCGTGTCGGCATTGGCGGCGGAGGCGGAAAACTACGAAACTGCATATGTACCAACGGGAAAAGTCACGGCGGTGCAGGAGCAATTACTGCAAGACTTTGACGAAATTATCGACCTCTCCGATCCGAACCCGTCGGGCGGGCTTGGATTTGTATTTTTTAATGGAGCGTTCGATATAATTTCCGGAAATATTCTTATCATAGGCAGCAACGCTGCAACCGGACATCGCATTACACTTTCACAAGCAAACGCTAGTGCGTTGGCAACACTGTACAATGCGACCATCACAAACTTAGCTCCGGGGCAAAGTGCGATTGAGTGGCAGTTGACTGGTGAGGATTCGTCTGCCAACATGACCTTGTACCTGACGCTTGTGGGCGAAAACACGCTGACAGGCAATGGCAACCCGGGCATATACCTTGCCGGCGGAGGAGATGCTTTGGTGCTTGGAGGAGACGGTGCCCTACATGTCACGGGCGGTGCAAACAATGCGGCGATTGATGGTGAAGGTAGCATTGCCGTTGGCGGCAGTGTTACTCTTACTGCAGTCACCGGAGAGGGCGGTGCAATGAGCATAGGTGCTCTCATGAGCAGAAGTCCCGCTGCAAATCTCTACGTCACAGCAACACGCGATCCTGCCTCCACGGTACCAGCAGCGAACATGTCCATCACAGGGGCGGGCCCGCAGGAAGTTGGGGCAGAGATGACAGTGACGGTAACGCCGCCGACTGGTCAGCGGATTGTAGCCGGCACCTTGAATGTCACTGGCGTAGCAGGTATTACCATGACAGACACCGGTGCAACGTTCCCGATGCCTGAAACCGGCGGTGCGGTTGTGGTTAACGCGGAGTTTGAGCCGATAGGGGGCATTTCAACACATCAAGTAACGTTTGTCGCCAACGGCGGCGGCGGAACGATGGCCCCGGCGACAGCAACAGAGGGGACACCGTTTGAGTTGCCGGCCAACGGGTTCACCGCTCCAGCAACCCCACCGGGCCGCACGTTTACAGGGTGGTTGGTAGGCAACGACACCACGTTGCGTCAGCCGGGTTTCGAGATCAACGTAACCGGCCCTGTGACCTTGACAGCGCAGTGGACAGTCGGCGCATGGCCGGAGCATCAAGTAACGTTTGCCGCTAACGGCGGCGGCGGAACAATGGCCCCGGCGACAGCAACAGAGGGGACACCATTTGAGTTGCCGGCCAACGGGTTCACCGCTCCAGCAACCCCACCGGGTCGCACGTTTACAGGGTGGTTAGTAGGCAACGGCACCACGTTGCGTCAGCCGGGTTTTGAGATCGACGTAATCGGCCCTGTGACCTTGACAGCACAGTGGACAGTCGGCGCATGGCCGGAGCATCAAGTAACGTTTGCCGCCAACGGCGGCGGCGGAACAATGGCCCCGGCGACAGCAACAGAGGGGACACCATTTGAGTTACCGGCCAACGGGTTCACCGCTCCGGCAACCCCACCGGGTCGCACGTTTACAGGTTGGCTAGTAGGCAACGACACCACGTTGCGTCAGCCGGGTTTTGAGATTGATGTAACCGGCGCTGTGACCTTGACAGCACAGTGGACAGTCGGCGCATGGCCGGAGCATCAAGTAACGTTTGCCGCTAACGGCGGCAGCGGAACAATGGCCCCGGCGACAGCAACAGAGGGGACACCGTTTGAGTTACCGGCCAACGGGTTCACCGCTCCAGCAACCCCACCAGGTCGCACGTTTACAGGTTGGCTAGTAGGCAACGACACCACGTTGCGTCAGCCGGGTTTTGAGATCAGCGTGACCGGCCCTGTGACCTTGACAGCACAGTGGACAGTCGGTGCAGTGGAGCCTGATATAGAGATAACCGTAACAGTAGACCTAGAAAACGGTGTAATCACAACGATTGTAGACCCGGATGATACAGACTACGAGCGTAGCGTAGACGAAGAGGGTAACCTTGTGATAACGTTGCCGGATGCGGCCATCAGTGTAGTCGTGCCTGGGGGCTGGCCACCAGCAGTATCTAGAACGAACGATGCAGGCGATGTAATCACCACACTCACGCCGCCGGAAGGCTACGAAGTGGTAGAATATCCGGCAGGCACTTTCGTTGTGCGTCCGATCGAAACCCCACAACCGGAGCGAGAATTCCACGCGGCGTACATGTTCGGTAACCCTGCTGGCCAATTCCAACCTCTCAACTCGATCAACCGCGCACAAGTAGCGGCGATATTGGTTCGCACCAGGGTAGACGGGTTTGTCCCGTACACATTGCCGGCTAGTATGGCGGATGATGGTTTCACGGCCTTTACGGATGTAGGGCCGAGAAACTGGCACTACTACTATGTGGCGTGGGCATATGATGCCGGGTTGGTAGACGGTTTTGGCGACGGTACATTCCAGCCGAATGCGGCGATTACCCGTCAACAGTTGGCAGCGATGCTGACACGTACTCTGGGCGATGATGTACCGGACAATCTGCGTGAGATGACATTCGGCGACATAGGTGCGATTGGAAACTGGGCGAGCAGGTATGTGAACATTGTGTACCATATGGGCTGGATGGTCGGCGACGCGCAGGGTAACTTCAACCCGACGGGCCAAACGAACCGTGCACAGATGGCGACGGCAGTGAACCGTATTTTGGGCCGTGTAGACGACAACGCTGTGCGCAACCGTTTGATTGCAGACAATGCACTGGTAGCAGAAGTAGACGGAGTAGATCGTGTACGTAATTTCCCGGATGTACTTAGCACTGCATGGCACCATGCCGCTGTGATGGGTGCTGCAAATGACCACTATCTGTACAGAGATGATGACGGGGTCATTAGCCGGAAGTACGTTCGTTTCGAGCAGCCTTGGCGTGATTAGGATGACGGCCAGACCGAAACGTATCATGATATAACTAACCTACGGCCCGGTGCATTCGCACCGGGCCGTAGGAGATTGAGTACAAACAATGTTTGGATTCAAGGTAACGGACTTGTTCGGCGGCCCGGTTGACAGCATTTTAGTGTAGGGTAGTCCCGTAGTCCCAAGAGGTTCGGCCTGTTGTATATTGTAGAATGCCGCCCTGTGTGTTCCGGCCCTTGCTCTTTAATTTCGGGCTTTCTTTGGGGCGGCGGGTTCATTTTGGAGAGGTGTATATGTAAGGAAAGGTACTAAATTTGTGAACTTTCTTCTATTCTGTTGCCAGCGGGGCGGGCTTGTGATATACTGCAAGCTACGGCTCATGACACATAAGAGAATAGGAGAACATGATTATGAAAAAAGTACTTTGCCTTTTGCTGGCACTCTTGCTACTGGTGGGTTCCTTCGCCGCTTGTAGTGGGACGGAAGAACCTACGGAACCGATAGGGACAGAAGAGTCCACTACAGAAGAAAACGGTGAGACGGAAGAAACCACCCCTGCGCCCTCCGGCGGACTATTGGCCGGAATCGACCCTACGGCGGTGGTGTTGGAAATTGATGGGTTCGACCCGGTTTTGTGGGAAGAGTTTCACTACGAACTCCAGCGGTGCCGCTCTATCATAGAGAACATGGGCATTATAGTAGATGACTGGGACGCAGTGTTTGACGACCAGCCGATATTTGACGAGACACTCACCTATAACGAATTTGTCATCCGCTTCGCTATTGACGCCACCCTAGAGCGGCGCGCAGTGGAGAGCGTGTTTGAAGAATCCGGTGCCACCATTGACCCGGACTTTTATGAAGAGATTCGTGCCATGTACCTAGAGGAGATGGGCGAAGAGGAGTTTTTAGATCTCTTAACAGAGCACTTCATGACGGAAGATCTTTTTATCCGTCTCAGCGCAATCAGTGAAATGTACTTTGCGGCCTACGAAGCCCTGACCCAAGAGGGTGGTTTGGTGTCGGAGGAAGAGGTGGAAACCGCTATCGCAGAGGAGGGTATCCTGCGGGCCAAGCACATTCTGATAGCGGCCGATGAGGAGGGTGACGCTGCAGCCACCCAACGGGCCGATGAGTTGTATCAAGAGTTACAAGGGCTGTCCGGGGATGAGCTATATACCCTGTTTGACGAGCTAATGGCAGAGTATGGCGAGGATCCCGGTATGGTAGGGAACCCGGACGGATACACCTTTATGCCCGGCGTTATGGTGCCGGAGTTTACGGAAGGAACCGAGGCGTTAGACTACGGCGAAGTAGGCCCGCCTGTCCGCAGTGACTTTGGGTATCACATTATCCTTCGCCTACCGGTAGACCCCGATGCCGTTGTGATGTCGCCCCACGGCGGACAAGAGACGGTTCATAGTATGTTGGCAGGCGGACAGATTGAGCGTTTGTTAGAAGAGGCCCAAGCCGCATTAGTCTATGAAACAACAGCGCTGTTGGATCAAATTGTACCCGGTGAAATCTTTGGTTTTGCAGGGCCTGTAGCAGAAGAAGTGGACGAAGAAGACGAGCCTGCGGAAGAGTAAAATTTACCATTTAGAAAAAATATCAAAAAAAGGCAAAAAAGAAGTTGACATGGCCTAGCGGCTGTGGTAATATAGCGGGGTGCCTTTCAGAATGAGATGGACGCAATTATCTAATATTAATCAATAAAAGATAGTTGACAACGCATCAAAAATGTGGTACGATAGTAGTCCGCTCTCGCAAACTGAGAGGTGTCCCGTGCTGTACCTTGTAAATTAAACAATGTAAGACGAAAGAAATCATTGGTTGAGGGCTTTTAGAGAGAGTTCTCAAGGCGATACGGCTTATTAATATAGTTGTATTGCACTAATGATGAACCCTTG
>WRBE01000070.1 GCA_009779845.1 Oscillospiraceae bacterium | reverse complement strand
CCTATGTAGTTTACTATACCCTTGATGGGGAACGAGAGGGCTTTGAAGTCTGCGGGGTTTATGACCTTAAAAAACAAATAACCCTCAATAAAAAAGCTGGGGGTTCTGATTTTGAAGTTTATAGGCTGAACAATCCAGACAATGATAGGGACGATGTGACCTTTATGCCCTACTATAAATAACCCACAAAATGACAAAGGGGATAGCGTGAAATTAGCGCCGTCCCCTTATTTTTGCCTGATTTTTTGATGTATTATGATGTAAATGAGGGCTATCGGTTACGCTAGAACCATTGGAAACACTATGTTTTTCAGGAAATCCTGTAAGATTATTGTGACCAATTAGTGAATAGCCTTACAGCATTTGTATGCTGTAAGGCTATTTGTTTTGTCGCCCCAAACCCTTTACAAATCCCAAATTCTGTGTATAATAAGAACATATAGTCTTCAGGGCGGGGTGTGATTCCCCACCGGTGGTATAGCCCACGAGCTGCTTTGCAGTTGACTCGGTGTAATTCCGGGGCCGACAGTGATAGTCTGGATGAGAGAAGACATGTCGATTCGGACCATACCCGACATGGATGCGCTGAAGATATCACTTCGGCGTTTTTTTGTTGTCCGGGAGGTGCATATATATGACCCATGAACACTGGATGTGTCAAGCCTTAGAGCTTGCCGCCCTTGGCCGTGGTCAGACAAATCCAAACCCTATGGTGGGGGCGGTGATTGTACGAGATGGCCGGGTGATTGGTGCGGGCTATCACAAAGCCTACGGTGGCCCCCACGCCGAGCGGGAGGCGTTAGCGGCTTGCACAGAGAACCCCAGCGGGGCCGATATGTATGTGACCTTAGAGCCTTGCTGTCACCATGGCAAGACCCCCCCTTGTACAGATGCGATTTTGGCCGCCGGAATTGCTAGGGTAATTGTCGGCTCTTCTGACCCGAATCCCAAGGTGGCAGGTGGTGGTGTAGCGGCTTTGCGAGCGGCGGGTGTAGCGGTAATCGAAGGTGTGTTGCAGGCCGAATGTGACCGAGTGAACCGGGTATTTTTCCATTATATCCAAACATCCACCCCTTACATGGTGTTGAAATACGCCATGACCGCCGATGGGAAAATCGCCACCCGCACCGGGGCCTCCCGCTGGATTACGGGGCCTGCGGCACGGGAACATGTTCATGAGACGCGGCACGCACTCTCGGCGATTTTGGTAGGCGTGGGTACGGTGCTTGCCGATGATCCCTTACTCACTTGTCGGTTGCCCCATGGGCGAAATCCGGTGCGTGTGGTGTGTGATTCCCGGCTCTCTACGCCGCTGGATAGTCAGATTGTGACCACGGCGAACGAGATACCGACCATCATCGCCACAGCGGGACAGCGGGACGCAGACACTGCGCCCTATCGGGCGGCAGGATGTAAGGTGTTTGCCCTCTCCGGCCCGGACGGGCGGGTGGATTTGACAGCGTTGATGCACGCCCTCCATGCAGACGGCATCGACAGTGTATTGGTCGAGGGCGGTGCGGCGATTCATTATAGTATGTTACAAGCGGGGCTGGCGAAGCGGCTGCAAGTCTATATGGCCCCCAAATTATTCGGCGGCATTACCGCCAAAAGTCCCGTAGGCGGCGAGGGCGTGGCATTGCCGGACGAAGCGTTCCGACTTGGCCCGCCGGAAGTGACCGTACTGGGCAAAGACTTATTACTCGAATACGATATCTTAGGAGGTGGCCCCTAATGTTCACCGGCATCATCGAAGAAATCGGTACCATCCAGCGGCTAGAGCGGAGCGCAAATGCCGGGCGGCTGACCATAGCGGCAAAGGTTATTTTCACCGATCTCAAACTGGGCGACAGCGTGGCGGTCAATGGTGTTTGTTTGACGGCAAGCGGTATCACCGGCAATCAATTTACCGCAGATGTCATGCCGGAGACCTTAAACCGCACGGGTCTCGGCACGTTAGGTTCCGGCAGTCAGGTAAATCTGGAGCGGGCCATGGCGGCAAATGGACGATTTGGCGGCCATATGGTATCGGGCCACATTGACGGCACCGGGCAGATTACGGCCCTGCATCCCGACGATAACGCAGTCTGGGTACAAATTGCTGCCGGGCCGGAGATTTTACGGTATGTGATTCCCAAAGGCTCTATCGCCATTGACGGCATCAGCCTGACGGTGGCAAAACTGACAGAGACAGATTTTTCCGTCTCCATCATCCCCCACACGGGAAGTGAGACGACCTTACTCTCCAAACAACCCGGAGATTTGGTCAACTTGGAAACGGATTTAATTGGCAAGTATGTGGAAAAATTACTCCAACCGAAAGAATCTGCCCCGACCAGCCGCATCACCTTAGATTTTCTAGCCAAGCACGGCTATTAAGAGAGGAAACCTTTTCTATGTTCGCATATAACACCGTTGAAGAAGCAATCCAAGCCCTACAAGCCGGGGAAATGGTTCTCGTCACCGATGACGAGAGCCGGGAAAATGAAGGCGACCTTATCTGTGCCGCCGAGTTTGCCACGCCGGAGAACATTAACTTCATGGCCACCTATGCCCGGGGCTTGATTTGTATCCCCATGGAGCAGCAAACGGCAGAGCGGCTAGGGCTCCACCAGATGGAGCCGGAGAACAGAGACCCCCATGCCACGGCGTTTACAGTCTCGATTGACCATGTGGATACGGGTACGGGTATCTCCGCTTATGAGCGGTCTCTTACCGCCGTCCGGTGCGCTGATCCCAACGCAATGGCGGAAGAGTTTCGGCGGCCGGGGCATATGTTCCCGCTGGTGTCCGTAGAAAACGGCGTTCTGGCCCGACCGGGCCATACAGAGGCCACCATAGACCTTATGCACCTCTCCGGCCTTGCCCCTGTGGGTCTCTGCTGTGAGATTATGGCGGATGACGGCACCATGATGAAAACCCCGGAACTTATTGAGTTCGCCCAAACCCATGACCTAAAATTCATCACCATCCGCGCCCTGCAACACTACCGTCGATGCAGAGAATCCCAAGTGGTACGAGTAACATCGGCGGATTTCCCCACGGCATACGGGCACTTTACCATCCACGGCTATATGGATAAGATAAACGGAGAACACCATGTGGCCATGACTATGGGCGACCTCACCACCGACCAGCCGCCTCTTGTCCGGGTTCACTCGGAATGCCTCACTGGGGATGCATTGGGCAGCCGCCGATGCGACTGTGGCGAACAGTACCGGGCCGCCATGGAGCAGATTGCACAGGCCGGCCGGGGGATGCTGCTCTACCTCCGGCAAGAGGGCCGAGGGATTGGGCTGATCAATAAACTGAAAGCCTACGCGTTGCAAGATAAGGGCTTAGACACGGTAGAGGCCAATCACGCACTGGGCTTTGACGATGACCTCCGCAACTACGCCATTGCCGCCCAAATGCTCCGAGACTTGGGGCATAGTGAGGTTCGGCTTCTCACCAACAACCCGGATAAGATCAGCCAGCTTACGGACTATGGCATTACCGTGGTTGCGCAAGTCCCGATCCAGATTCCGGCCAATCCCGATGATTTGCATTATCTGAAAACCAAACAAGAAAAAATGGGCCATATGACCCAGTATTAAAAGGAGAAAGTATCATGTTAAAAACTTACGAAGGCAAACTCGTGTCCAAAGACGCTAAAATCGGCATTGTCTGCGCCAGATTCAATGAATTCATCGTATCCAAGCTACTAGACGGTGCCTTAGACGGCCTCACCCGCCATGATGTGGCCTTGGACAACATCGAAGTGGCTTGGGTTCCCGGCGCATTTGAAATCCCGCTGATTGCCAAAAAAATGGCAGAAACCGGGCGGTATGATGCGGTAATCTGTCTGGGCACAGTAATTCGGGGTTCTACCTCGCACTATGACTTGGTGTGTAGCGAAGTGGCCAAGGGTGTTGCCCAAGTGTCACTGGGTGCCGGGATTCCGGTAATCTTCGGGATTAACACCACAGAGACCATTGAGCAAGCCATCGAACGGGCCGGAACAAAAGCCGGGAACAAGGGCTATGATGCGGCACTGGCGGCCATTGAGATGGTGAATTTGATTGGTGAGATCGGGTAGGGATTTTAAAGTTTATAGGGGACGTGTCCCTGCGCCGGAATAGAATCGGAGGAACGCCGAAAGATAAGGGCAAGGGGCACCTCCATCAAAAACAAACAAGATAGGAAACCAACATAAATGCCAAAACTACCCCAAATATTCAAACGCCGCCTACAACTCCCCCGCAAACTGGATATCCTCATCCTTATCATCGCCACTGCCCTCATCTGGGGCGGCATGGCCCTCTTAACCGATCCGGAGTTTCGGACTCTATACATAGAGTTCAGCGTGGAATCCCCTGTCTTGCTGGCCCTCAACACACTGCCGATTATCATCCTCCTATTGGGTCTCTACTGCGCCACCGGGCGGAGCATCCTGTCCGGCCTCATCACAGGCGGCTTGTTTTTCACCCTTGGCACCATCAACAATATCAAAGCCTTAGAGCGGCAAGAGCCGTTTGTCCCAACAGATATCCGCCTGATTCGAGAGGCCATGGCCATCATCGGCCAATACGGTGCAGGTAATATTATCGCCATGGTGGGCCTTGTGGTCATTGTGGTGCTCTTGGGTGTGCTGGCTGTCCGTTTTTTTTCTGCGGCGAAGCTGGCCCCAGCAATTCGGATTGCAGGCCCCTTGGCCTGTATCGCCTTAATGCTGACCCTAATCTTCACCGTATACGCCGATGAAGAACGCTATCACGGGTTTGACGGTGCCTTGGCCAACCGGATGACCGACTACAGTATGCGGGGTTTTGTCTACAGCTTTCTCCACGATATCACCGCCCTCTCTGTCAGCACGCCTGCCGGGTTTTCTGCCGCCCCCTTTACAGCGTTAGAAGCCCATGTGCCGCCGGTAGATGACAGCGTCCCCCGCCCCAACGTGGTCATGATTATGTCTGAGGCGTTCAGCACCCTCACCGACTCGCCCCATTTCGACTTCACCGATCGGCGGAACCCCTTGGAACACTTTCTTCAAATCGCAGAAGACAGTGTCGTTTCCGGAGATTTGATTGTAGATGTCTACGGCGGCGGCACGATTTTTACAGAGTTTGCGGCCCTCACTGGTATCAGCCCCGTCACCCTTTCTAACGCTGTGGTGCCTTATGAATTTGTCCGCAACAACACGGATTCTATCGCCTGGCTTATGCGCCGCATGGGCTATTCCGCCATTGCTGTCCACCCCTTCCATGGCTGGTTTTATAACCGCAACAACGTCTTTGAACGGCTGGGGTTTGAGGCGTTTCTCTACGGCCACGGCGAACACGCCTTTGCAGATGCCGAGATGCGGGGCGGCTTTGTCTCGGAAGCGGCGACGTTCGACATGCTCATTGACATCATCGATGAGCAGAGGCCGGACAGTGACCCCTTGTTTTTGTTTTCCACCACCATCCAAAACCACGGCGGCTATCATAATAAATACGCCACAGACCCGCCCCAATTTTTCAACACGGATTTAGACTTCGGCGAGGAAGAGATGCATCTGCTCAATAACTTCATCTACGGCCTCTTCGATGTGGACGAGCAACTGGCTCGTCTAGTCACCCGGCTAGAGGATGACCCAGAGCCCTACGTCCTCGTCTACTTCTCCGATCACGAACCATCCCTCCACAGCTCAATCTTTATGGAGCTGGGCTGGGGCAACATTTGGGGGCCGCCCATTGAGGTCATTGAAGGGTATACCATCCCCTTTTTCATCTGGCAAAACAGGGCCGCCCGAGACGAGATGGATTTAGAGGCCAGAGCCGCCGAACTCGGCCTCGCCGATGATGTGGAACTCAGCGCTTGGCACCTTGGGCCGATGGTAATGCAGCTTCTGGGTTTTGATGAGTGGTCGCCCTTCATGCGTCACGTCGCCGAGCTTCGCGCATACCTTCCGGTGATGCGCCCCGGTGTCTATCGTACCGCTGGCGGCGAATTTGTCACCACCCTGCCGCCAGAGTTGCGGGAGGCGTTTGAATTTTATCACAAATGGTCGTATTACAAAGTATTTGTCCAAACGGCAGATGAAAGATAAGGAGAGTTAACATGAAATACCCGATTGATTTACACATGCACTCCACCTGTAGCGATGACGGAGAATTTACCCCCATCCAGCTTGTCCAAGCATGCAAAGCGGCAGAGATTCGTGTGATGTCCATCACAGACCACAACTCTGCCAGAGCCAACGCAGAGGCCAAGCAAGAAGCGGCAAAGCTGGGCATTCGATACATTTCAGGCATTGAGATGGACTGCCGTTTCGGCGAGAAAGATTTACATATGTTGGGCTATGGCATTGACGAGACCAGCCCAGATTTTGCAGAGATGGAGGCATACCTCTTTGCAGAGGAGCAACAGGCATCCGTTGCCCGTCTTGCCCTGACCCGAACGCTGGGGTTTGAGGTTTCAGAGGCAGAGCTAAACGCCATCTCCAATCTTGCAGACGGCACCGGTTTGTGGAGCGGGGAAGTATTTGGAGAAGTGCTACTGGCGAAGCCGGAATACCATGACCATGCACTGCTCCGCCCCTACCGTCCCGGCGGGGAGCGAGACGACAACCCTTTTGTGAATTTCTATTGGGATTACTACGCACAGGGCAGGCCCTGCTATGTAAAAGTGGCGTTCCCCGCGTTGGAAGAGGCGATTGAAATCATACATAAAAACGGCGGGAAAGCCGTGCTGGCCCACCCCGGCAACAACCTAAAAGGACAATTTGAACTGTTCGATGACATTGCCAAGACCGGCATTGACGGTGTGGAGGTATTTTGCAGCTATCACGACGAGAAGACTGCCCAGTATTTCTATGAGCAAGCGCAAAAGCACGGCCTGATCATGACCTGCGGCAGTGATTATCACGGGAAAATCAAGCCCGCTGTGATCTTGGGCGGTTCTGGGTGCTGGGTTGACCCGCAGGATATGGAACATCAACTTGGTCTATCATCATAAAAAACGGCAACCTGAATGCTACTCAGGTTGCCGCTGACCGACCCTAATCTATCGGGCGGTTCGGACACAACGTGGCTTTTGACCATTCACGAGCACAGTTTTCTTCTATTCATGCTCCTGCACTACTCTCCAACTTATGAGTGTCGCTACTCCAGCTAAGTGGCAGAAACCGCCCATCCTCGTACCGGTCTGGAGTCCTTCGGTTCATGAACTCGACCATCTGTGTCAAAGCTAGTATATGCGGGATTCCATGGGGTAGTCGTTACAAATTTTTGATTTTTTGCCTATTTTCCGGTAAGATGGAATATAGTGTTAGTATGGTACAACCTATCAGGAGGACTTACTTTATGCCAAATTTCCTTACCGGCCAATCCATCGGCACCATTGTTATTGTTGGGATAGTGCTACTGCTTAGTGTAACCATATTCCGCCGACCGATTCGGCTCCTATTGCGCCTAGTGATGAACACCATCGGCGGGTTTATTATGTTGTTCGTTGTGAACTTTTTGGGGCAGTTTATCGGCATCTCGCTTACGATTGGTTGGTTCAATGCGGTGATTGTGGGTATCTTTGGACTGCCCGGTGTGGGATTTTTGCTGATTTTACAGTGGCTGTTGGTGGTGTAGGGTGATGCTGTGCGCCCCATGGTTGCACTTGGGGCGTGTGGGGGAATTTATATTAGACATACAAAGTAGTGACATTTGTCACTACTTTATTTTTGCCCCCTTTGCTATACTAACGATAGCTATAGCAATAACGTTTTGAGGAGAAAATAGAGTGTTTAAATTGAATGCATATCAACTAAAGTTACTAGCTATCATTGGCATGATTACAAGTCACATGACCATTGCTTGGTGGGAAATTATTCCGATTTGGCTTCAGTTTCCCATGTATGCTGCCGGGGGGCTTACGTTCCCTATTATGGCATACTTTGTAGCGGAAGGCTATAAGCATACATCCAACTTGAAGAAATACATATTGCGTGTACTATTGTTTGGAGTGCTCGCACTGCCGTTCCATATTCTCACAATTACATTTCCCATGGGCGGCGGAGACCCTGCAATTTATCCGTATCTAAATATCATGTTTAGTATCGTTGTCAGTTTACTTGTGTTAGCGTTGCATGACAAAATAAAGGCCCGTCCGCTTTTTTGGATATTATACCTCTTTATCATTGTTCCGCTGTCACTTCTACTTCTTGAATGGTACTTTATAGGCGTTACAATGGTGTTGATGGCTTACCTCATCAAAAATGAAACCGTACGTCGTGTTATCCCACCATTTTTTGCGGCGACATTTTTCGCCATTGTTGGACTTGTGCTTACGCCATTTTTGGTGCAGCAATTTGCACAGTCAGACGCTGCCCCTCTGCTTGCGACTCCAGATTTCACCCCTGTGCAGATGAGCTTTATCATCGGTATGCTAGTAGCGGCATGTTTGCTGAAAGGATACAATGGCGAACGTGGAAAGCGCATGAAATGGCTGTTTTATGTGATTTATCCTGTTCATTTTGTGATACTGTTTTTGGGAATGATGGTGATTAGAGCGATGGGACTGGCTTGAACAAATAATCTTTAATTGAACCCAATAAGCACCTCCAAACCTAAAGAATACGCTACCCCATTGCGTGAACAGGCAGGTTTTGAACACAAAAGACCAATAGCCCGGAGCAAATCAACATGCTTCGGGCTATTTTTTGTCCAAGCGGCGAAGAAATTCTTGGCAAACCGCAACCAATTCTCCCTCCAACGGCGGTTTGCCAGTGAATAAATTTTGAAATTGACTTCGAGTATACGAGAGCAAAACGGAGAAAACAGCCAAAAATTGAAGCACAAGTAGACGCAAACTAAAATCAAGCAAAAAAAGTATTGACAGGCCACACACGCTATGTCATACTATTCAAGCGACCTTATGAAAAATTGAACGAAAGTTGGAGGCTTAACACTATGTCCACTACAATGGCAAAGAAGGAGACCGTTGAACGCAAATGGTACATCCTTGACGCTGCCGGCGTGCCGCTAGGCCGCACGGCCACCGTGGCTGCTGACATCCTGCGGGGCAAGCACAAAGTGACCTACACCCCACACGTTGACTGCGGCGACTTCGTTATCATCCTAAACGCAGAAAAGGCTGTTCTCACCGGCAAAAAGCTGGATCAGAAAGTCTACTACCGTCACTCCGGCTGGGTTGGGGGCTTACGGGAAACCAAGTACAGCCGCCTGATGCAGACCAAACCGGAGCTTGCCATGAACCTTGCGGTTCGCGGCATGTTACAGAAAAACACCATCGCCCGCGGTCAATTGACCCGGCTAAAAGTATTCCGCGGCGCAGAGCACAAGCACCAGTCACAACAACCGGTCGCTTGGCCTGTAGCGAAATAGGGGAGGGGACATTCGTATGTATAAGAGCAAAAAGCCATACCACTACGGCACAGGCAGAAGAAAGGCCTCCGTGGCCCGTGTCCACCTGTTCCCCGGCGGTACAGGACAGATTACCATCAACAACCGGGACATTGACGATTACTTTGGGTTAGAGACCTTGAAACTCATCGTGCGCCAGCCGTTAAATCTCGGTGCCATTGGTCTCACAGACAAAGTGGACATCCGTGCCACTGTTACCGGCGGCGGCGTTACCGGCCAAGCTGGTGCCATCCGTCACGGCATTGCGAGAGCGTTGTTGTTGCTAGACGAGAACTACCGCACATCCCTCAAGGCCGCAGGGTTCTTAACCCGCGACCCGAGAATGAAAGAGCGTAAGAAGTACGGCCTCAAAGCCGCACGTCGCGCACCTCAATTCTCCAAGAGATAATATGCGACTATTTGAGCCCCTTGAAAACCCTAGTGTTTTCAAGGGGTTTCGTTTTTTAGGGCGTGTTAAGATTGCGCAAAAATTTGACGGTATGACACACGTATGACACAGGTATGACACAAAATTAGATCAACAAAAAGCGGGGGTAAACGCCCCCGCTAAATCATGTCAATTGCTTCGATCAACTGCTGTACGTCAAAATGGGTATATACCCTTTCCGTCAATGTCATTGCGCCGCTATGTCCGACAATGCGCTTGATGATGGTTTGATTGACATTCGCCTTTGCTAACAGGGATATTGTCGTGTGCCGGGTATCATGGGGCAGATGCTCCATGCCTAGCTCCTGTATAAGCGGCTTCCAGTAAGCATCTACGTAGTTGCGATATTTAAATGGCTCACCGTCAGGGGAACACAGTAGGGTTTTGCAATCATGCCGCTTCATCCAATGATTGAAAAACGGCAGCGTCTTTGCGGCAATGGGCACTTTACGAATACCCGCTTCTGTCTTAGAGTCCACAATGTCAAAGTATCTTTCATCAAGATGAACATTACATTTTTCCAGATCAAGCATTTCCCCAATGCGAACACCAGAATAAATCAGCATCAGGAAGATTTGTATATAATCGTTTCGCTCCACTGAATCCCATAGGATTTTGATTTCACTCTCCATGAACGGCTTGCGTTTCATACTATCACCCTTTTCTTTATGTTTTACAATATCAACAAATTCTGAATAGTCCTTTTGGCAAATATCGTTCTCACGGGCATAGCTGTATAGTTGCTTGAATAACACTTTCAGTTTCCGCAGTGTTGGATAGTTCTTACCGGATGAATCAACCACGCCTTGTAAATGCGCCTTCCGAATATCAGCAAATTTCAAGTTATGTATGGACGTACACACGGCATAAGCGGCCTTATATCCGTTCACATTAGAGCTGGATATGTTTTCAAACTTTTCTTTGCTATACTTTGCGTAAACTTCCGCAAAGGTAATATCATTATGAAAACTAAAGGGGTTGGCATTATAATCGGCCAGAGCCTTGATTGCTTCCGCTTGGGTTTTATAATAGCCGATATTCTTCCACAACTGTTTCGAGTTCCCTGTTTGGGGGTCAATAGTCCAGCCTGTCGTCTTTCTCACCCGCCACGGTCTGCGGCGTTTGCCGGATAGCTTGGATATG
>WRBE01000069.1 GCA_009779845.1 Oscillospiraceae bacterium | reverse complement strand
CTTGGGGTTTGGGACTTTTGTTCTTCCATGGCATGTTCTCCTTTTCTATTATTAGGCCCCATCGCGGGCCGAAATAGAAAATGCAGTATGGGTGTTTACACCCATACTGCACGAGAATACAGTAAAACCTCATATGCCATACATGCCTTGTCCTGATAGCGAAGATGTGCTATACTAAGGGGGCGATGGGGCCTGATGAGGGTCATGCATGGGGTGCGTTAGACACCTTATGACGCTGGGAGATTGCAGTCTGCCCAGTGCCATCGCATTTTTATTTCGACTTATGCGCATTATATCATGGAATCGTTGGAGTTGCAAGAGAAAATTGAAAGAAATGGGCGTAGTAGGCGACGCGCTTACCGTACTTGCCCACTCCCGTAGATTACGAACTTTGTACAAGTCAGTTCCTTCAATCCCATCGGCCCGCGGGCGTGCATTTTTTGGGTCGAGATGCCGATTTCTGCCCCTAGTCCGAACACGCCACCGTCGGTGAACCGGGTGGAGGCATTGACATAGACGGCGGCGGCGTCCACGGTGTCTAGGAATTTCTGGGCGTGGGTGTAACGTTCTGTGACGATACATTCCGAGTGGCCGGAACCGTGCTGGTGGATGTGGGCCAATGCCTCGTCTAAGCTAGCCACGACTTTGATGGCTAGAATATAGTCTAAAAACTCGGTGCCGTAGTCTGCGTCTGTGGCGGGCACCACACAGTCGCCGAGGATTTGCCTTGTCTCGGCATCGCCTCGGAGTTCTACGTTAGAACGATCCAACAGCGGCTTGACCAAAGGCAAAAAGTCCGCCGCCACACTGCGGTGAACCAATAGAGTTTCGATAGCGTTACAGACCGATGGGCGAGAGCATTTGGCGTTTTCCACAATCTCCGCCGCCATTTGGAGGTCAGCGGTCTCGTCCACATAGACATGGCAGATGCCCACACCGGTCTCAATCACAGGCACCTTGGCATGTTCCACCACACTGCGAATCAACCCCGCCCCGCCACGAGGGATGAGCACGTCGATTAGGCCGGTGAGACCCATCAAGGCAGTCGCACTTTCCCGGCTGGTGTCGCCCACCAGATGGAGGGCATCTGCGGGAATTTCCGTGTCTCCTAAGGCGGCCCGCATGGTTTCCATTAAGGCGGAGTTGGAGTAAAACGCCTCTTTCCCGCCACGAAGCACCACGGCGTTGCCCGCTTTTAAGCAGAGGACAGCGGCATCCACCGTCACATTGGGCCGGGACTCGTAAATGATGGCAATCACACCGAGGGGCACTCGCTTTTGACCGATTTGCAGACCGTTTGGCCGCCGGGACATGCTGAGAAACTCGCCGATGGGGTCGTCTAAGGCGATGACCTCATGAATACCCGCAATCATGCCGGAAATACGAGCATCTGTGAGGGTTAAGCGGTCTAACATGGCACGGCCCATGCCGCTTGCCTTCGCCGCATCTACATCTTTGGCGTTAGCAGCGAGGATGTTGGCCCGGTTTTCGTCCAAGGCCGTTGCGATGGCGGCAAGGGCCTCGTTTTTGGCGTTCGTACTCGCCGCAGCTAGGGTAACGGCGGCTTCTTTGGCATGAATGGCTTGCTCTTTTACTGTCATACGTCATGCTCCTCTCGTTCCGATGAACAATGTACCCACAGGGGTACCTTCTGCAATTTTATAGAGGGTTTCGGGCCGTGCGCCGTGGGTGATTACCATGTCGATGCCCGCATTTTGGCAAATCTCTGCCGCTTGCAGTTTCGTGATCATCCCGCCGGTGCCCCGGTTGGAGCCAGCACCCTTGGCAACGGCACGGATGCTGTCGTCAATGGTGCGGATTTCCGGGATAAGCTTTGCCGCCGGATTTTCCCGCGGGTCTGCATCGTATAGTCCCTCAATGTCACTGAGCAACACCAATAAATCAGCGTCACACAGCTCTGCCACGATGGCAGACAGGGTGTCATTGTCGCCGAAAATATGGTCTTTGGACTCAATCTCTTCATGGCTGACAGAGTCGTTTTCGTTGATAACGGGGATGGCCCCCAGCTCTAACATGGCGTGGAGGGTGCTGAGTAAATTTTCCCGCACTGTGGGCCGTTCTACATCGTCTCGGGTAAGTAAGATTTGGCCCACGATGACGCTGTATTCACCAAAGAACTTGTCATAAAGGTGCATCAACTCACACTGGCCCACAGCGGCGGCGGCCTGTTTCAAGCGAAGCTCTTGCGGGCGGCTGCTCATCCGAAGTTTCTGCACCCCCACGGCAATAGCACCGGAGGACACGAGGATGATATCGTGACCTTTGTTTTTCAGGTCAGAGAGGACACGAACCAGATGTTCCATATTTCGTAAATTCAGGGTGCCGTTGGGGTGAGTGAGGGTAGAGGTGCCGACCTTGACGGCGATACGACGTGGGATGGTTTGCATGGCGGTGGTACTCCTTTTGGTCAGAGAAAGTTATGTTAGGGATTGTGTTTAAACTACAATCTGGGGTTATTATACCACATCTATGGTGGGTTCGACAATCATCGTTCTATTTGCTTTCGGTTTTTGCCCTCTCACCCTTCGTAGGGAACGCCGCTCTCGGTGTCCCGGCCTTTGACCTTTCCTGTTCGGCGTTGCCGCCGATTCTATTTTGGCGCAAGCCGCCGGCTGGTTATGTCCTGCCGGACGGGCCTTCTTTTTGTCGTTGAACAAAAAGAAGCAAAAAGTCAACTTAAGGGCTGCGCCCCTAAGAACCTGCTAAGGTCAAGGGCAAATGTAGAGACCGTTTTCATGTTATACTCCGCACTGGTGACAATACTCCCCTACCAGAAGTCCGGTTGCCTCGGAACCTAGAAGGGCGTTTTTTGCTGCCAGATTGATGTTCTATTGAAAGACGCTCAAAAACGGCAGTCATAGGGTCGAGAGAGTTAGGTCTGGGTCAAGGCCAAGAGGCCATACCGACTGGCTCTCCTAAGTGACGGAGAGCCTTGTGCTCGAAAATGGTTGCCTGTTGCATGTTATCCAGGTGCAATAGGCTTTACCATAAACAAACAAGGATTATCTGCATCCCAATACAACGGAAATACTTCTAATGGCTTAAATCCTGCATCCAAATAAAATAATCTGGTTTTTTGATAGCTTTTGCTCTCTCTTGATTCATCCAGTGTTTTCACTGTCAAAAACTCTATGTTGTTCTCTTTGCAATATTGCTCACAAACCGCAATCAACCGTTTCCCAATGCCCTGTCGATGGTATGCATGTAATATCCCCATCACGTATATTTCCGATGAAACAGAGCTATGGGTTTTTAGCGCAACAAACCCAACCGGACTCCCATCGCTGAGAGCGGTATAGAAGGGCATGTTTTTTACTTGATTGGTGTAATCGACAATAGAAGCTTCCACACCAAACCAGCTTGGCAGTGCTCGTAGGATGGTGTTGCAAATTTCGCTTTTTTCATCGGGGTTCATTATTTCTTGCATTTGAATCATGGCGGTCTATATCCTTTTTCTACAGTGCATCCACGGCCCGCAGCAACACCACTCCATGGGCCGCCATGCCGGAGCCATCGCCGCTAAACCCCAAGCCTTCTTCCGTTGTTGCTTTCACGTTTACTTGCGACACCTCCGCGCCCAACGCCTTTGCCAAAATCTCTCGCATCTCTGGCAAAAATGGTGCTAGTTTCGGTCGTTGGGCCACGATTGTGGTATCTAGGTTGCCAAGGGCGTATCCGGCGTTTCGCATCAGCCCTGCCACATGGCAAAGCATGTTCACACTATCGGCGCCCCGCCACTGCTCGTCTGTGTCAGGGAAGTGTTGACCGATATCGCCTAGGGCCAACGCCCCCAAGATTGCATCCATCACCGCATGGGTCAGCACATCAGCGTCAGAGTGCCCATCCAACCCCCGCTCATAGGGGATATCTACCCCGCCGAGGATAAGCCGCCGCCCGGGCACAAGGCGATGTACATCGTATCCATGTCCGATTCGCATGGCTACCCCTCCCATGTAAGTATTGCCGCTGCCGCGGGAAGGGCGCTCCGGTCTGATATGCGGATATTCTCATCCGCCCCTTGGGATAGCCCGTGGGAAACATCCAGTCCCTCTAAAAGAATCGCCAAGTCTGCCTCCAGAACCCCTTGCTCGTCGGCCCGCTGAAGAGCGGCTTTGAGCAGACTACTTTCCACCACGCTGGGGCTTTGCAGCGTATACAGAGTTCGGCGATCTGGGGTGCTTTGGATGGTGCCGTGCTCTACAATCTTAATCGTATCCCGCACGGGCAACGCCGGGGCCGCAACGCCGATTCGTTTGGCCGCTTTGAGGGCCTTCTCTATCAGTTCCGCCGTCACAAAGGGCCGTAGGGGGTCATGGATTGCGATAAATTCTGCCGTCGGGTCACACTCATATATCCCAGCGGCGAGGGCCGCTGTTCCCGCTTGTTTCGTACAAACAATCTTCCGTACACGTTCCAGTGCGTAGGTTGTGCATAGGTCAGCCATCTGGGTTAAGTCTTGTTCCCAGACCACCACAATCACTTCGTCCACAACGGCGGCCCGGTCTAAGGCCATCAGTGTCCGAGCCACGAGGGGAATACCCTCTAACCGTTCATAAAGCAAAGCCCCCTGCGTCTCCTCTAATGCCGCCGGTACGACCACGCTTAAACCTGACCCGGTAGCTGTTTTTTCCATGTGTTGGCTCCGTTTGGCTCTTCCAAGCAAATCATCCACCCCCTATTTCAAGTAAAAAGGGGCCTTACAGCCCCTTTTTGGTTTTCATTATCCATTTAATTCCGATACTCCAAGATTATGCAAGCGCGGTGGAGAGCCGCTCTTCCACTTCTTCATAAGTGGCCTGCTGGCTGAGAACAATTTCAGAAATCAAAATCTGCTTCGCCGAGTGGAGCATTTTCCGCTCGCCGGTAGAGAGTCCCTTGTCCGACTCTCGGCTTACAAGGCCCTTAATCACAGCGGCCACTTCCATGAGGTTACCGCTTTTGATGCGTATCATATTCTCCCGGTACCGTCGGCTCCAGTTGGTGGTCATGTTGACCTCTAACTCGCCGATGGACGCAATAATATGATCCGCTTCTTTCGGGCAAATAATGGGCCGCACCCCGATGGTATCAGAGGTCTCTTTCGGGATCATGACCACCATGTCCCCCACTGGCATTTTCACCACGTAGTATTCTCGCAATGTGCCGTTTATCTTCTTCGCCTCGATCCGATCAATCACACCAGCGCCGTGAAGCGGGTGCGCGATACGATCTCCAATCCTGTACATTCCCTCACACTACTTTCCTCTTTATTAGTTGGGCATGAAAAAATAATGCTACTTGCACAGATACTTTCCCAACGGTAGTATACACCATCCTGCGGGAATTATCAACAGTTTTTCAATTTTTTGTAAACTTTTTGTGATGAAGGGGGGTGTAGGGGTGGCTTTTGGTCGTCTGTCTCTTGCTCTAGGCTTCTTTCCTTTGTAGGGGGCGTGCTCCTGTGCGTCCCGGTCCTTGACCTTTTCTTTCGGTTTGCGCCGATTCTATCTCGGCGCAGGCCGAGGGCGTTTATCCTGCCGGGTGGGTTTTATTTTCCCCCTTGTAGGGGACGTGCCCCTGCGCATCCCGGCCCTTGACCTTTCCTGTCGGCGTTGCCGCCGATTCTATCTCGGCGCAGGCCGAGGGCTTTTGTCCTGCCGGACGGGCCATCTTTGCCGTTTCGCAAAGAAGCAAAAGAAACACAGAGGCTGCGCCCCTATGTACCCGCTAAGGTCAAGGGCAGAGTAACGACGGTTTTGCACCTTATACTCCGTACTGGTGCTAAAACCCTCACGCCAGATGTAATAGTACTCGAAACTCCAATGGTCAAGGACGGTGGCATCGCCAGCAGGGTGTTCTATTGAAATGTACTCATGAATGGGTAGTATATGACTGCCGTTTTTGAGCGCATTCCAATAGAACACCCTACTGGCGGCGAAAACCGCCCTTCTAGGTTCCGAGGCAATTGGACTTCTGGTAGGGGAGTATTGTCGCCAGTACAGAGTATAACATGAAAACGGTCTCTACCTTTGCTCTTGGCCTTAGCGGGTGCATAGGGGCGTAGCCCCTGTGTTTCTTTTGCTTCTTTGCGAAACCGCAAAGAAGGCCCGTCCGGCAGGACACACACGTTGGCGGTACCCGCCAAGAAAACCCTCGGCGGCAACGCCGAAAGGAAAGGTCAAGGGCCGGGACGCGCAGGGGCACGTCCCCTACAAGGTGGCAAGCGTAACACGCCAAGCCGGGAAAAGGGCAAGAGGTGACGCAACACCGAGGGCGGCATCCCCTACGAAGGGCGAAGGCCAAGGACACGGGATGCGCAGAGGCGAACCCCCTACAAAAAACAAAATTTCAAACATGACACACTGCTGTCATGTTTCCTATGTTATAATAAAGGAAACACTCCCCACCCAACACCAAAAGGAAACACCCCTCATGGACATCTTCGACAAACTAACCATCCTATCCGATGCCGCAAAATACGACGTGGCCTGTACGTCCTCTGGCGTGGATCGCAAGGGCGAGCCCGGCTCAATCGGTAACGCCGTGGCTGGCGGAATTTGTCATAGCTTTTCCGCTGACGGCAGGTGTATTGCCCTGTTAAAAGTCCTCCTCAGTAACGATTGCGTCTACGATTGCAGCTACTGCGTCAACCGAAGGTCAAACGATGTCCGGCGGACGACCTTTGAACCGAAAGAACTGGCAGAACTCATGATCCAGTTCTACCGGCGCAATTATATTGAAGGGCTGTTTCTCAGCTCTGCCGTGGTGCGGAACCCGGACTATACTTGCGAACAGATGATTGAGGTGCTATCTCTCATCCGCAACACCTATCGGTTCCGGGGCTATATCCATGTCAAGGCCATCCCAGGGGCGGATGATAAACTGCTCACCACACTAGGACTGCTGGCCGACCGGATGAGCATTAACCTAGAGCTACCCTCTCACGACAGTCTAAAGCTATTAGCGCCGGACAAAAGCCGGGAGAGCATCCTAGTACCCATGGGAAACATCAAGGCCGGTATCCATGAGAACCGGACAGACTTGGCAAAATACAGAAACACCCCCAAATTTGTCCCGGCGGGACAGAGTACCCAGATGATTGTCGGCGCAACGCCGGAGACGGATTATCAAATCATCAACCTTTCCGCTGCGCTATATAAGAAATATGAGTTAAAGCGCGTGTTCTATTCCGCCTACATGCCGGTTGTGACCGGGCGGAACCTGCCGTCTTTAGACACCAAGCCCCAACTGCTCCGTGAACATCGGCTATACCAAGCGGACTGGTTACTGCGGTTCTATGAGTTTGAAGCCGCAGAGTTATTAGACGAGCAAAACCCCAACTTTAACCCCCTCATCGACCCAAAATGCAACTGGGCCTTAAACCACTATGACTTCTTCCCTGTAGAGGTCAACACCGCCCCTTATGAGGTTTTGCTCCGCATCCCCGGCGTGGGTGTGAAAAGTGCCCAGAAGATTATTCGTGCCCGACGGATGGGGTCTTTGGATTTCCTTGACCTGAAAAAAATGAACGTGGTACTCAAGCGGGCGCAATATTTCATCACCTGCCGAGGGAAAACCGCCATGGGGATTCCCACCCACCCGGACGCTGTGCTGCGGGGTCTCTTATCCGAGCAAGGGGCGGCCTTGGCACAGCCGGACATGGAGCAATTTTCCCTATTTGACAACACCACCAGCACGAAAGAGGAACTGATAAAATGCCTTACCGGACAGATATAGCCTATCTATACGACGGTTCCTTCGAGGGGCTTCTCTGTTGCGTACATGAGAGCTATTATCAAAAGGAATTGCCGTCCCTGATTTTCCATTACGGCGAGGCGCAAGAGACGTTGTTCCCCGTGAAAGAAATCGCCACAGACCCGGAATCCGCCGAAAAAGTGGAGCGTTCTATCGGCAAATCCATCTCGAAAGAGGCTCTTAGCCTCGTGCGCTTGTGCTACCTTTCCCACATGGAAGACCGGGAGCTTACTATTCTTCGTTTCTTACGCATGGGTTATAAAATCGGCTCTTCCGTCACCAATATGCTGGCCCATGACACCGTTCGGGCGATTACGAAAGGCGCCCAAAATGTGCAGGGTGAGGCCCATTTTTATCGAGAATTTTTGCGCTTTTCCGAATACAACGGTGCCTTAGTGGCAATCATTGAGCCGAAAAACTTCGTCCTGCCCATCATGAGCGGCCATTTTTGCGACCGGTTCCCCAGTGAACAGTTTTTGATTTATGATAAGACCCACAAACACGCCTTCGTCTACCAAAACGGCGAGAAAAACCTGATTCCTCTAGAGCATCTGGAACTGCCGGAAGTAGATGCTACGGAAGCCCAGCATCGGGTTTTATGGAAGCAGTTCTACAACACCATCGCCATCGAAGGCCGCATCAACCCAAAGCGGCGTATGGGCCATATGCCGAAACGCTATTGGTCGCAGTTGACGGAATTTATGGATTGAATCGTGTAGGCTTTCTTAGGGTATTTATAAAGTTTACACATACAGCAACCTCGTCTATTCTCGTATATAGTTTCTTCCGATATGGTTACTAAGAGATGTTAGCATAAGTATATTGTCATCAATGGAAAAGTCAAAAAAATCAAATATCTCCTCGGAATCATAGGAAGTTGCTGTCACCAAAATATCGTCTTCTGATATCCGCCAAGTGAAACGAACTTCTCTTGGTGGACTGTTCCCGACTTTACCCCAATTGCTATGCCCAGTTCCGTCATTATTGAAGGTTATTGTAAAATCAGTAGCAGTATCAGCGTATCTCCATGTACCAACAAGCGCGTGGTTAGCATCTCCAAACCATCGACTTGTAATAGCTGCAAAGTTTTCAGCTATAGTTGCAACGAAAGATGTACCTTCTTCGGATCGGAGAAAAGCGGAAATACCACCTATAATAGCAGCAATACCAAGTATAAGAGTAACAATATTCTTCCATCGAGAAATCCAAAGATCAAATTTACCTTTGCTTTCCATAAATACCCCCTGCTGACTTATTGCAATTAACATCACCATGCTCATTTCATTTAGCATAATATATAAGTTACCTACACCATTCGCCAAAAAAACAGGCAACGAACAAAACAATTCTACCACACCCACAGCCGACCGTCCACTGCACCACTGGTTTTTATCCAGTATTCCCTTTTGTGGACGAAAGCACGAGAATCATAGCAGAAAAGGAGAATACCCCATGAAACTAGACCGCCTACTGGGCATCCTGACCACCTTGCTCCAAACCGAGCGCGTCACAGCACCCCAGCTTGCAGAGAAATTTGAGGTCAACCGCCGCACCATCGGCCGGGATATTGATGCCCTCTGCCAAGCCGGGATTCCGGTTGTGACCCATCCGGGTGCCGGTGGCGGCATCTCTATCGCTGAGGGGTTTAAGCTGGACAAAAGTGTACTGACCACAGACGAACTTTCCGGCATCATCGCCGCCCTAAAGGGCATCGGCAGTGTGTCCGAGCCGTCCCAAATAGAACGGACATTGGACAAATTCCATTCAGGGGAAACCGGGGTGGTGTCTCTAGCCGAACCGATTATCATCGACCTCGCCTCTCACTACAAAGGACAGTTGACCGGAAAGATTGAGCTGATTAAGCGGGCCATATTAGAGCGGCAGCTTATCCAATTCGATTACTTCTATGAAAAAGGCGAATCCCACCGCCATATTGAACCCTACCACATCATCTTCCAATGGGGTGCTTGGTACGTGTTTGGGTTTTGTTTAGAGCGGCAAGACTTCCGCATGTTCAAACTGACCCGATTATGGAATATCGAACTGGGCGATGACCGTTATACACCACGAGAAACTCCGCCGGAAAAGCGGGATTTCAATTCACACTTCACCGACGATATCAAGCTAGTGGCACTATTCGATCCATCAGAGAAATATCAACTCATCGATGCCTACGGCCCCGGCTGTTTCCGTGAGACGGAGGATGGGCTACTGACAGAAATCGGCTTTACCAACATCGGCTATGCCGTCCACTGGATTTTAGGCTTCGGCGGTCGGGTACGGGTAATAGAGCCGCTAGAGGTTGCGGAGGCAGTGCAGGCGGCGGCACAGGATATATTGGGGCGGTATCGGCAACAAAATTGACATGCTTCCCCGGGGCTGATATAATCATTTCATCCCCAAAAATACTGTGGTTTGAGGTATAGTAGCATGGCAACACGCAAATCAAACACACGAGCGTCACGGAAAGAGCGGTTGCTCTTTGTTGTGTTATTCACAGTGGGTCTCTCGCTGGCAGGCTTTGCGATTTGGGGGCTTTGGACAGATTCCAGAGACGATGCCGCCGCACAGGCAGAGTATACAGAGTTGCAGCAAGATATGAGTGAACTTCTCGTTGCCGAGTCCGACACCGCTCGGTTGGATATGAGCCGATTTGCACGCCTAAATCCCGACTTTGCAGGCTGGATTATCATAGATGACACGGGCATCCATTATCCCATTGTCCGGGGTGCGGATAACGACCATTATCTCCACACCACCTTTTTAGGTGAGCCAAATCCCGCCGGTGCGATTTTTATGGATTACCGGGCTGTCAATGGATTTGATGCGCCCCTGACGGTTTTATTCGGGCACAACATGCGGGATGGATCGATGTTCGCCCCTTTGACTGCGTATTTAGAAATGAACCTAACTGCCGCCCGGCCCCATATCACCATCATCACCGGACAAGGCGAAATGCTAACCTATGAAATATTCCACGCCCGCATGACCGATGCGTGGGACGATGTGTATTCTCTAGACTTTGACGACCCCGCAACCGTAGCGGCCCACTTTGCCCCCACCGCCCCAACTGGTGCCCAGCAGTTTTTGGTCTTATCCACCTGCCCCCCCGCCTCTAACCGCCCAGACCGAGTGCTGGTATATGCGGCGCTAGTTGAATAATTGACGTCCTTGCGCAAAACCGGTCGGTAAGATGCTACACTTACCGACCGGTTTTGTACGCTTACGCACATCCTCTACAATTGCGTTGCATATTATCCAATAGAACACCCTACTGGCAGCAAAAACCGCCCTTGTAGGTTCCGAGGCAACCGGACTTCTGGTAGGGGAGTATTGTCGCCAGTGCGGAGTATAACATGAAAACGGTCTCTACCTTTGCCCTTGACCCTAGCGGGTACATAGGGGCGCAGCCCCTGTGTTGACTTTTTGCTTCTTTTTGTTCAACGACATACTACGAAACTTCCGTTTGCGGGTGCCCTTCCCGCAAATGGTTAGTTGAGTTAACACCCGT
>WRBE01000068.1 GCA_009779845.1 Oscillospiraceae bacterium | reverse complement strand
TTGGGACAAGTTGTCCCGAAATAGTCCCCTGTTGCCGATCCCCGCCGTGTTCCAATCATCAAGCAGTCCCACAAAAAAATGATGATTGGAGGCCATAACATGGCTGAAATAAATCTGCGTGATTTTTATCCGCACCACACAGATTGTATCGTTGAAGTGTCCGATGAGATCGTAGCAACATTGCGTCAAGCTGAACGAGTGGAATCAAATTACACACGGCGCAAGTATCGCAATAAAGCATATTATTCGCTGGATGTCGGAGATGGAATTGAGCATGATGCACTTTTCCCACCCCTACCATCCTGTGAGATATACGAAAAAAGGTGGAGAGATGAACTGCTTTACGCTGCGCTTGACACGCTATCAAACAAGCAGAGGAAGCGTGTGTATGCACATTACATTTTGGGGTTTTCTCAAACGGAAATAGCAAGGGTTGAGCATATAAATAGAAGCGCCGTATCCGTTTCTATCTCTGCCGGACTTCGGCGAATGGAAAAATTCTTGAGGAACTCTCTCTGATCTATCCTATCGCTACCATACAGCGGATGCCAAAGTTGACTTTTGTGCCCATCTGTGCATGAAAGCATATTGAATTGTGCCAACATCCCCGCCGCATCATTGCATGACAGCGGGGGTGTTGATATAATTAAATCAGCTTAAATGCTTGGAGGTGAACCCCATGAAAGCAGTCATTTATGCCAGATATTCAGACCACACCCAGCGGGAAGAGTCCATCGAGGGTCAGCTCCGTGAATGTCAAGAATATGCCGACCGAAACGGCATCACCGTCCTCGGCAATTACATAGACCGTGCCTTGTCAGCCAAGACGGACAATCGCCCCGAATTTCAGCGCATGGTTGAGGACAGCGCAAAGGGCTTATTCGATGTCGTGATTGTCTGGAAATTAGATCGCTTTGCCCGAGACCGTTATGACAGCGCACATTACAAACGACTGCTCCGCAAGAATGGTGTCAAGGTCATCTCTGCAAAAGAGAATATCTCCGAGGGACCGGAGGGCATTATCCTAGAATCCATGCTGGAGGGCTATGCGGAATACTACTCTGCCGAACTATCCGAGAAGATATAACGAGGACAAAAAGAGAACGCCCTCAAAGCGAAAAACAACGGTGGGAATACGCCCTTGGGTTACGTTGTCAGCGATGGGAAACTTGCTATTGACCCGCTGACCGCGCCCCTTGTGATGGAGATTTTCACTCGCTACGATAACGGCGAAACAATCAACGCAATCACGGAATCGCTCAACGCTCGTGGTCTGACTACAAAGAAAGGTAAGCCTTTCAAAATCAATGGAATTAGCATTATTTTGAAAAACAGAAAATACATCGGTGAGTATAAATACGGTGCGGTTATTATTCCAAAAGGGATTCCGTCCATTGTGGACGATGGACTGTTTGACCGAGTGCAATATCGCATGGCAAAGAACAAAAAAGCCCCTGCCAGATGGAAAGCAGCGGGAGAATATTTGTTGACAACCAAACTTTTTTGTGGCACTTGTGAACGCCTTATGGTCGGCGAGAGCGGCACCAGCGGAACAAAGAGAATCGTACACTATTATTACAAGTGCGGCGGTGCAAAACGGCATACAGGGTGCAAGCGGAAATCGCTCAAAAAACACTGGATTGAACGTGTGGCTGTTCTGCTCACGGTAAACACGGTACTACAAGACGATGAAATCAACCGTATTGCGGAATCTATCTTGGTATTGCAAGAAAAAGAAGATACCACACTCCCCGCCATGCGCCAGCAGTTACAGGAGTGCGAAAAGGCGATTGACAATATGCTCAACGCCATCCAGCAGGGCGTATTGACCCCAACCACCAAAGAGCGATTGGAACAGTTAGAAGCCCAACGAGAGGACTTGAAAATCGGTATCTTGCAAGCCCAAATGCAGAGACCACGCTACACGAAAGAGCAGATTGTCAGTTGGATTGGGCGGTTCAAATACGGAAGAGCTGACGATCCAGAGTATCAGAAGCAGATTATTGACGTATTTATCAACTCAATCCATGTGTTTGACAATAAGCTGATTTTTACCTATAATTTCAAGGACGGCACAGAGACTATCACGCTAAAGGAAATTGAAGAGGCGTTCGGTTCGGATTTAGCTCATTGCGTTCCACCAGCAGAAAACCCTTGCAATTACAATGATTGCAAGGGTTTTTTGGTTCTGGAAATGTGACATATTATGACAATCTATGTCAGTGTGTTCGGGTCAAATCTTAGGTTGTTTTTAAATCCTGGGGTCAAAGATAGGGGGGCTCATTGACAAAACCATAACTCTTACGATACAACACAGACAGGCGTTGCCACTACGGTAGGCGGTTAGCTGACCCTCCGAAGGGAGGTGATGCTCATGTCGGTGTTCGAGACTATGACATTGATGTTCGCAACTGCGATGCTGATACTGACAGCTTTGGACTACATAGACAGAAAATAGCCGCCCTGTCTGCAAAACAAGCGGCTATTTTCTAGTAGCTAATCTGTTTTAAAGACTAACCGTTTACCGGCAACGCCTCTTTGTATTTCTAGTATACTACCCGTTGGCAGATTTGTCAACGCCATTTTACAAATGATATACTCACGCACTGCCCTTACACTCATCTTCCACATGTTTTACCCACTTTTCTAACATACACGCCTATGCAACGAAGTTGAGGGCAGAGTACCATTTTGGTATTCTGTCCTTTCAGTCTGAAACTAACCCCGGTATCACGCTCAAGCGTAGATGTCGGGGCTGCGTTGTGTGGGGCACCCATAATATGCATTGTCATCCTTGAAATCCAAAAAATAGACCGTAAGATTTAAAGTGTCTTTCAAGTGGTGCGACTAATATAATACCAATATAAAAAACAACACAGCCAACCAAAATCAAAAAATTCCCCCTCATTCTGCCTTGATTTATTGCCGCAACTGGGGTATACTACATTTGGGTTAATTTGCTCAACACACACAAGATGTAGAAATGGAGCACAGGACATGGCGGGGAAAACAATGCAAAACGGCTACGGCAACGAATCAATCAGCGCCCTGAAAGGGGCCGACCGGGTGCGGAAACGGCCCGGGGTTATCTTCGGCTCGGACGGGTTGGAGGGGTGTCAACACGCCGTGTTTGAGATTTTATCCAACTCCATCGATGAGGCGCGGGAAGGGTTTGGGAGCAAAATCATCGTGACCCGTTTCAAGGATGGTGCCATTGAAATCGAGGACTTCGGTCGTGGTTGTCCGGTGGACTATAATCAAACCGAAGGGCGGTATAACTGGGAGCTTGTTTTCTGCGAACTCTACGCCGGGGGGAAATATAAAAACCAAGAGGGGGACAATTACGAGTTCTCTTTGGGGCTAAACGGCCTCGGTTCTTGCGCCACCCAGTACGCTTCGGAATATATGGACGTGACCGTTTACCGGGACGGACAGAAATACAGCCTCCGCTTCGAGCGTGGCGAGAACATCGGCGGGTTAAATGCCGAGCCGTATTCCGGAAAACGCACCGGCTCGATCATCCGTTGGAAGCCAGATTTAGAGGTGTTCACCGACATCCAAATCCCGGCAGAGTTTTTCATGGACACTCTGAAAAAACAAGCGGTGGTCAACGCCGGTGTCACATTTATTTTCAAAAATCAACTGGAGAGCGGCGGGTATGAAACCACCGAGTTTCTTTATGAGAACGGCATCATCGACTACGTCAAAGAAATCGCCGGGGAGGATCCACTGACCCAACCCATTTTCTGCCAGACCGAGCGGCGGGGCCGAGACCGGGCGGATAAAGATGAGTACAAGGTGCGGCTGTCCGCTTCGTTTTGCTTCTCCAATCGGGTGAATTTGATTGAATACTACCACAACTCTTCCTACTTAGCCCACGGCGGCGCACCGGAAAAGGCCCTGAAGAGTGCCTTTGTCGCAGCGGTGGATGCGTATCTCAAAAAAGAGGGGAAGTACCTGAAAAGCGAGAGTAAAATCAACTTCACAGACATTCAAGACTGCTTGGTCTTTGTCTCTAACTGCTTTTCCACCCAAACGTCCTACGAGAACCAGACCAAAAAGGCCATCACCAATAAATTCATCCAAGAGGCCATGACGGAATTTCTCCGCAGTCAATTGGAAGTCTATTTCATCGAACACAAAGCGGAAGCTGACCGGATTGTAGAGCAGATTTTAATCAACAAACGCAGCCGGGAGACCGCCGAGAAGGCACGGCTGAACATTAAAAAGAAACTCTCCGGCAACCTAGACATCATGAGCCGGGTTCAAAAATTCGTAGACTGCCGTACGAAAGACTTAGACCGCCGTGAACTCTACATCGTTGAGGGCGACTCTGCCATGGGTGCGTGTAAACTGAGCCGGGATGCCGACTTCCAAGGTATTATGCCCGTGCGGGGGAAGATATTAAACTGCTTAAAGGCCGATTATGACAAAATCTTCAAAAGCGACATCATCACCGACCTGCTCCGTGTCCTCGGTTGCGGTGTGGAGGTGCGCAACAAGCATACGAAAGACCTGAGCAACTTCTCCATGGAAAGTCTCCGCTGGAATAAAGTCATTATCTGCACCGATGCCGATGTGGATGGGTTCCAGATTCGCACGTTGATTTTGGCTATGCTTTATCGGCTGGTGCCGACATTGATTGAAGAGGGGTATGTGTATATTGCCGAGTCTCCCTTGTATGAGATTGAGAGCAAGGGCAAGACCTATTTCGCCTACTCCGACCGAGAAAAAGACCAGATTGTGGCAGGGTTCAACGGCGCCAACTACACCATCAGCCGCTCGAAAGGTCTCGGTGAGAACGACCCCGACATGATGTGGCTCACCACGATGAACCCGGAGACCCGGCGGCTGATTAAAGTAAGCCCCACAGATGCCCAACAGACGGCGGAGGTGTTTGACTTACTGCTAGGGGACAACCTCGCCGGACGGAAAGAGCATATTGCGACCAATGGACATAAATATTTGGATTTGGCGGATATTTCGTAGGGGGTTGGGTGTTTTGCAAAATATTTACTATACTATAATATCAATAATTGCAGTGGGCGGCTTACTTAGTCCAGCACTTCTTTTGTTTGTTAAGTCCATAAAATCAAAGCTCTATGGAGTTTTGCCTAAGGATATTTATGTTAGTAGAGATGAGTATGCAGATACCTTTATCCTAGTTGCTCTACCTTTTATTCCTGTCGTTTTATGGTTTTTGTTAGGCATTGGCAATCCTCATCTTTTTGTGGCAATAATGATTTTTATCCAGTTTTTATCCACCTTCATTTTGTACAAATCACTAGACACCGATAAAAAAGGGCTAATCTTTCTAATCTGTGTTGGTATTTACTCTGTTGTTTCCTATTTTCTTTTCGCAATATGTGGCAAGGGCCTCTTGACGATGATATTGTTGTTTATAGCTATCGTACTGTCAGTGCCGCTTTACGCAGGAACCGCCTATTATCGGGTCGCTAGAAACCTTAAGCCTGATGGCACAAAAGCCCCCATTAAGACAGTAGTCGTTGAAGATGAGCTATACTTAGTTGCTTGTCGCCATAGTTCAACGGAATGGATACTACTGCCCTGCGAAATAACAGTTGAGGGAATTAAGAGCAAACTTGAATTTATCAACGATAAGTATCTAATAAAAAGCCTGAGTGGCTTGATGGTTCAAGAAAAGGATTATAGCTACCTACGGCGCGTTGAGGCGTTTGATGTCGAAATGGACAATGCCACAGAAGAGCCGGGCGATTGATAATCGCCCCTACATAAGCGTTCCGTTTTTGAGCACAGTGCAATAGCACACCACACCAGCCACACCCACCGCCCTTGACCATTGGACGTTCGAGCACTACTACATCCGGCTAGAGGGTTTCGGCACCAAGACAGGGCATAAGATGCAAAACCGTCGTCACTCGCCCTTGCCCTTACGGGGTTCTTAGGGGCAAACGCCCCTGAGTTGACTTTGCTTCTTTGCTCAACGGCAAAGAAGGCCCGCCCGGCAGGGCATAACCAGTTGGCGGTTCCCGCCAAGATAGAATCGGCGGACACGCCGGCATGATATGGTTTACCACCATGAACCCAGAGACCCGGCGGCTGATTAAAGCAAGCCCCACAGATGCCTAACAGACGGCGAAGATGTTTGATTTGCTGCTGCCGGACGGAAAGAGCATATTGTGACCAATGGGCATAAGTATTTGGATTTGGCAGATATTTCGTAGAGGTGTAGCATGATTGAATATAAACGAACCAAAGCGATTGAAGCAGATAAACTCAAAGAACTGTTTTTATCAGTCAATTGGTTTTCTGGAAATTTTCCAGAAAAACTTAGAACTGCATTTATTAATTCAAGTAAGGTTATCACAGCGTGGGATAATGATAAGCTGGTTGGTTTAATTCGTGGTTTAGATGACGGTATTTGGCAAGCCACCATTGACTGCCTGTTAGTAAACCCTGACTATCAAGGGCGTGGCATCGCCTCCACGCTTCTAAAGATGATGTTAGGTGATTACGAAACGTTGCTTTATGTTGATGTTTTGCCGGAACAACACAATGCTTCATTTTACTTAAAACATGGCTTCCAAATCACAGAAGAAAGAACTCCATTGCAAATCTCAAGCCAAACATGGACATAGCGCACCCTTATAGGTTTCAAGAACTATAACATAACATCCGGTGTGAAGGTTGTGTCGCCAGTGCGGAACATAAGGGGCGAAATGATTTGGCCTTGGCGAGTTCTTAGGGGCACAGCCCTTGAGCTAAAGCCTAAAACAATAGCGGCCCGCAATCTGCGGGCCGCTATACGTTCGCTCTATTACCTTACTCGCACAAGAAGTTCTGCGGTTTGTCCACCGGCGGTCACGGTAACCGTAGCGGTACCGCTTCCGGTGGCCATGAGCTCAATCCGACGGAAATCATCCGCCTCTACACGGATGTTGGCTACAGTGGGGTCGCTGGTACTCCAGTCGATGTCCGGGGTGTAGGCGTCAGTGGGGAACACGGCCGCCCATACCTCTAGGCTGTCGCCGGTGCCGAGGGTCATCTCGTTGATGTTCCCTTGCTGGAACTGCCACTGAATTTCTAGCCCGGTGACGGCACTGGGTGGCGGGATGGGCTCTGGCGTGGGAACAGGGGTAGCTACTTCCGTGCCGTTCTCTTCTCCGCCGATTTCGTCCCCATTTTCTTCTTCCTGCGTCTGCGGGGTATCTGTGGCACCTAAGCGCTCGCTGTCGTCACCGCCGCCGATGGCAATGATGCTAATGACAGTAATCACCAACACCAACGCCAGCAAAATCTGGATCATTCGCCTAGCCCCGCTGTCTGGACTGTCGTTGGTGCGCTTTCCACCCCTGCTGCGGCTGGTTCCGCAGTAAGGACATTTATTTTTGAAGCCGGAAAAACTCCGATCACATCGGCTACATTTTACCTTTGGCATCAGGTTCATGTGGCTCGCCCCTCTCTATTTCAATAAATTTAACAGAGTAAATAACTACATTTGTTCTATTCTACAGCAAACGTCCAGTTTCGTCAATCATATTGTTCAACCGCACATACAAAACTGTGCCAATCTCCGTCCTTGTGCTGTTCTATGATCCGAAAGCCGCCATGTACCAGTGCCTTGGACACCTCGTCCTCTCGTCCATCAATGATCCCAGAGCAGACCAGATATCCAGCCGGGGCAAGCCACGGGGCTGTGAACCCAGCCAGACTGATTAACACATCCGCCACAATATTAGCCAGAATCAGATCATATTGTCTACTGCCTAGCTTTGCCCGGAACCCACCGGGTGCCAACACGCCCCCATGGACGGCGGTGAGTTTGTCTGGCCCCAGCCCATTAAGGGCCCCATTGGCCCGCACCACGTCCGGGGCTTTGGGGTCAATGTCACAGGCTAAGACGTGCTCTGCGCCCAGTAGCAAGGCCGCAATGGACAAAATCCCGCTGCCGGTGCCCAAATCCAGTACCTGTTGCCCTGGTTTGGTCAACCGCTCTACAATCTCTAAGCACATTTTCGTTGTAGGGTGGGCACCTGTGCCAAAGATGAGACCCGGGTCTAGCCGCAAGGGTATACGCCCTGCCGGGTCAATGTCCTCCCACTCCGGCACGACGAGCAACCGCTGACCTATGGGGATGGGGCGGTAGTATGTTTTCCAGTTGTTGGCCCAGTCTTCCTCTTGTATCTCTCGTTTTGCAATCGGCCAAGGTAAGGCGGCGCAAAGCTCTGCCAACCGGGCCTTGCCTTCCGGACTAGCTTCTAGATAGAAGGTCACTCGGCTCTGTCCCGCCATAGCGGATTGGAGGGTGTCGTCCACATAGTCCCAATAGGCTTGGTTTTCCTCTAAAAAAGCCGTAAAATCTGCCTCGTCCGTAATCACAAGGCCTGTGGCCCCCAATTCGTCCAACCGGGCGGTCACGAGGTCAATATTTCGCTCTGGGGCGTCAATCGTCAACTCTAACCATGTCATGGCCCGTATAACTCCCTAAAAATTTCCATATAGTGGTTCACCCGGGGCACATAAGCCCGGGTCTCTGAAAAGGGGATGGTATGTAGGGTCTCGCCATCGTGGCTGTATTGGGACTGCCCCAGCCAACTGCGGACGTTGCCCATCCCAGCGTTATAAGACGCAAGGGCCGTATCCACATGCCCGAAATAGTTGATGAGCCGCCGCAGGTAAAAAGTCCCCATGCGGATGTTGTAGGCGGGGTTGAACAGGTCTTCTTGCCGATAGCTAATCCCCATCAGTTCTGCCAGCCACTCGGCGGTGCTCGGCATAATCTGCATGAGGCCGGCGGCCCCCACGGGGCTTACGGCATCGGATTGAAAGCTACTCTCGGCCTGAATCAGCCCCATGACCAAAAAGGGGTCTAGGTCGTTTTCTGTGCTGTAGCGTTCGATCAACGCCTCATAGCGCAAAACATAAATCTGCTCCATCCCCCACTGCTGGGGACGGGGCCATGTAATGATTGCAGTGACGACCACTGCAACCAAAGCTGTAAAAAAGACAACGAGAATCCAGATCCACCGTTTCTTGTGTCTATTTGGTTGTTTGCGTATCGGTTCCATTGGATTCTCCCTTGAAATTGCTCACCTTAGTATAACGTATTTATGAAGAAAACACAAGTGAACCGCAATAGAAAATAGAAACTCCCTTTACTTTTCAGTGCAAATTATGATATCATGGGTATAAAAATGATGGAGTGTAGCTTGCCATGACCAAATTTGCTCGGATGCTGATCTTGCTTGTCCTACTTGTTCTCCTCGTGGGGAGCACCAGTGTTGTAGCCAGCAACCAGAACATACGCATACGCATTGACGGCGAAGTGCTTCAAATCCAATACGGCCAACACCCGGTTGTTGTGCGGGATCGCACACTGGTGCCGATCCGGGATGTGATGGGCGCCTTGGGCTTTGCCGTGGACTGGAACCCGGTTACACGGACAGCGTATCTAGATAAACCGGGTACCGCAATCGTCATTCCGCTGGGCAGCTATACCATGACCGTCAACGATGTGCCTGTCTTTTTAGACGTTGCGTCACAGGCGAGAAACGGGCGTACACTGGTACCCATCCGGGCGATTTCGGAGGCCACAGGGATGGAAGTCAACTGGTTCGGGGCATCCCGCATTGTGGACATTCAGACGGCCCCCACCGTGACAGAACCCTTTGATCACCATATTCCTTGGCACTTCTCCATCCACTCCGAGCCAGACCACATGGCCCCGCCAATTACAAGATTCCCACCCCAGACGGTTCGGGTTGTGGACAACCCGCCCGGTGGTTGGGCCCGAGTTGCGACGTATCGCGGCACTCACTGGGCCTACCTCCGCTCTGACCGCTTCTCCCATCCCATGGACTGGACGTTTTCCATCTACAGCGAACCGAACTTCCGGGCGAAGCGTGTTGCAACCTTTGGGCCGCAGACGGTGTCAGTGCTAGAGGTTAACTCTGACGGCTGGGGTTTGGTGTCAACTTATCGGGGCAATCACTGGGTATATCTCCGTTCTAACAGGCGGTTTATTGAAAGAACCACCGGGCTTTTTGAGCATAGAGGGGCTGCATCGCACACCGCCTCTATCCCGCCCCAAATTGTGAATATCCTCGCTGTAGAGGGGCGATGGATGCAGATTTCTACATGGCTGGGGCCAAGGTGGATTCACTTGGACTTTACGCCACCCACCGGGACGCTGGACGCTTTGCTCAGTCGGCATGGGAACAATATTTCTGTCTATTTTGAAAATATCGAAACCGGGTTTATTTACCGCTATAATCCGGGTCGCGTCTACATCAGTGCCAGCGTGACAAAAGCGCCTTTTTCCATGTACCTCTATCAGCGGGCCGACAGGGGAGAGATCAACTTAGACACCCGTCACCGTTTTCTCGGCGGCGGTACGTTGACCGGACGAGAAATGCTCCGCCGAAACTTGGTGTATAGCTGTAATAACTCTACCTTGACACTGCGAGGGGTTTACGGTATTGAGGGATATCGCCGCTGGGTGGCGGCACTAGGCGGCAATCCGAACTGGGTGGGAGACCGAGTGATGGGCTCTCAATTGACAGTAGACGAAACGGCCCGCTTTGCCCGGGCGATTTACGCCTATGTCGAATCAGACGCCCCCCACAGCAACGAGTTCCGACGGAATCTGCTCAACAACCAGCACCGCTTTATCGTGTCAGACCACCCAGTGGCAAGCAAGTCCGGGTGGACGAATACAGTGTTCCACGATATGGCAATCGTATATGCAGACTCGCCCTATATCCTCATTATTTTATCCGCTCGGGCAAATCACGCTGTGTTCCGAGAGATTTCTATGGCGTTCCAGCGTTTTAACCATGCGTGGTTTTAGAAGCGAGGAGCAAGTGAGAGACAGCTCATTATGGTACAAACTTCAAGCAAGTGGCACAGTCGTTGCGAAGCGTGCCCCAACCAACAGCAAAGTACCGCAACCACCGAGGTGGTGCGGTACTTTGTCTTTGTTGTATGAAATTACCAGAGGATTTATCCAAACGTCTCCATAAATCGCATCAACATGGCTGCCGCTTCGGAACGCTGGGCGGTACCGGTGGGTGCGATGGTGGTGGATGTTCTGCCGGTGATTAGCCCGTGGCTGTTGGCCCAAGTTAGTTCATCTGTCGCCCAGCCGCTGATTTGGTGCAGGTCAGTGAAATTGTTCCATTGTGCGCCTGCGGTTACGGTGGTGTCGTATTCTGCAAACTTGGCAAACCGGAACAGCATGGTGGCAAACTGCTCTCGGGTGACATGTTGGTTGCCGCCGAAGCGGTTATTGCCGATACCTGCTATAATGTTGTTGTCATAGGCCCAGATTGCGTAGTGAGAGAACCAAGCATCCTCGGCCACATCGCTGAACACGACACGGTTATCAGCATAAGGGACATCCCGAGACGACCCGCCGTGTACAATGCGGTACAAGGTAGCTACGACTTGGGCACGGGAGAAGTTTGTACGGGGTGCGAATTCCGTTTCACCGGTGCCCTGCATGACGTTGTTCTCAAAGACATGCCGGACATATTGATAGAACCAATCGGTATAAGAAACGTCATCAAAGGGCAGCGCTTCCGGCGGCGCATCCTCTGCCGGAACCAGACCGTCCACGGCGGCGTTTAATGCCGCCAGTGCATCATCGACCTGTTCTTGCGTGAAGTACTTGTCTTGCAGAACATCTCGCGCAGTCCGCTTGACCGCTAGAAGCTCGGCCCAGCTTGCCGGGGTATAGTTGGCCTCGGTGCGTCCTTCTGTTTCAGTAAGGGCTGTTTGCAAGGCGGTGATATTGACGGGCGGTGGCGGCGGTGGGGGTAGGTCTATTGGTACTAAGTTGCTTTTTGCCAAGGTTAAAGCCGCCAGTGCTCCATCGACCTGTTCTTGCGTGAAGTACTCGTCTTGCAGAACATCTCGCACAGTCCGCTTGACCGCTAGAAGCTCGGCCCAGCTTGCCGGAGTATAGTTGGCTTCGGTGTGT
>WRBE01000067.1 GCA_009779845.1 Oscillospiraceae bacterium | reverse complement strand
TGCTAAGTCACATGGCCAAGAAGCTGGTTCGGCTTATCTACACCTTGGAAACCACCGGCGTCGCTTTTGACCCGGAAAAACTGAGATAAAACGCCAATTTTAAAAACAGCTCCATCAGGGGCTTGCTTTGGCATGCCCATTTTCGCTGTGTGAAAATTCTTCCAAAAAACTCTTGACTTCTAATAGCTAGTCACCCCCGATTCCGCTGTGGCTGTTTCGGCAACGTCTCTCTCGCCATCTTGCGAATACGGTCAATCTGTCGCAACCGCTCCGAGAGTGACATGGTGGATTTGCTGATTTCCTTTTTCTCTTTGAGTAGGTTGTCACGCTCTTTCACCCAAGCGGCAACTGGGATTTTGCCGTCCTTGTTTCGGTGCTTGTTGAGATAGCTGTTTGCGGATTTGAACAAGTCTAGTTCTCGCTTATGCTCCACCACATACTTCTTCTGCTTGCGTGGGGGCAGGGCTTTGTACTCGTCATAAAAAGGCTTATTCTTCTTGTAGATTTCTGCTTGTTTCAGACATGGCACTAAGACTTTAAGCCGCCTATTAAGTGAATGAATAAGTAGGGTTTCTGCGAGCAAGAAAAATGAGAAGAGCGTGTCAAGGCAATAAGGGGCAAGGAGCATCTAGCATCACTATCCTAAGAAGCGCACAAAAACAAAGCCTAAGGGCTTTGGGGATGAGTGCGCTGGTGTACTTCATCAGGGTTTCGTTTTTGGCGTATTCAGCCGATAAACGCCCTATTAGGTCTTCGGCGAATTCTAAGCTCTCCTGCATCTTCTCCAAGAGTTCGGGGTCGATATATGCCCCGTGCTGGCGGATGCTGGGAATCACGTCCGCTGTAATCCACTTCCGAAAGGCAGCGAGCTTGCGGCTTGTCGGATCGGAGAAT
This sequence comes from Oscillospiraceae bacterium, assembly GCA_009779845.1. GTDB lineage: Bacteria > Bacillota > Clostridia > Oscillospirales > Oscillospiraceae > WRAB01. The sequence continues at coordinate 11,289 of WRBE01000067.1, read as the reverse complement.
GACGGCATAGAGGCCGGATTCAGTTACGGCGTTGACTTTGGCACCATTGTTTAACCCTATGTCAAACATAGCCACCTCGTCATCATCCAGTTGCCGTGCGATTTGTGTTGGATTTTTGATCCCTAATATGGCGCATACGTCTTTGAGTACCCACCACGGCTGTCCATCCTTCTCGATCACACGAACCTTGCCGAACTCCTCATTTTGGAATACTTGAATTTGATTTTGCATAAACATTTCTCCATTCAAAATAAAAATGCCCGCAAGATGAAGCGGGTTATGTAGAATGGAAAAACCGGATTGATTTTCAATCCGGCTCGTGATAAAATGGCTATGAAATTAGGTTAGGGACGCAAACGCTGTGTTGATCTGGCTAGTGAAACCATTGGTATTATTGGGCTTTGGGAAAAGTCCCATATCGACACTTGCACCACAGGGGTATTATACGAACCCTACTACTTGAAAAACGCTTTTGTAGTAACGGTTTTGAGGTAATGCCCAACAGAACAGGGCGCGGTTTTGGTGATATGCCATAGCGCGCCGCTCCTACCTACACGAGAGAAAAAGCTTGAATTAGGGAGGTCTTGCTATGATGACAAAGCATCCAGCAGTAGACGAACATTTCAGCCTTATAACCCTCATTGGAGAATCATATAAAAATGGTGACTATAATCGCTGTGAAAAATATTGCATAGAGGACATACAACTATTCCCAGCGTACATTGATGCATTGGCGGCAGATTTTGGCTTTAGTCCAAATGACACGATTCCTCTGCGCCTTGTTTCATTTGAGACTCTTGTTAAGGTGTACGAAAAACAGCGTCGATATGATGAAGCCATAGAGATTTGTGAGATGGCTATCAACCTTAAAGCACACGATGGTACAAAGGGCGGCTTTGCGGGAAGAATTGAGAAGTTAAACAAACTGAAAACAAACCCACCTAAACCAAAGGTTCAATTACAAGCACCCACGCAGGACAATGTTCAACTAGTAGTTGCTCAAACAAATGCCTTGGCAGAGGGTGATACTCTGGATTTAGACTGGCATATAAGTGTATCATTTAATAAATCATCTTCTGGCAATTTTGCAAAGGCGTTGTTTTTAGCTCAAAATGCGTCTTATAAGTATTACGAGACACAGTTTGACGGCAACATAATTTATCAAGCAGTTTTCTCAGAAGAAAGAGAACAGTATCTAGGATTCATACAACTGTACGAGTTGGTGGCAGGCTGGAAGTCATCTTTTACCACCATAAACGGCAAGCTAGTTGATAGAAAAATCGTAGGTGGGCTAAATTATTGCTATGGTGACAAGTGCCGCTCTGGTCGTTCTGATTTCTGCTTTGGAGCAAGCGAGGCAACAGAAAACCCGTTCGGGTGTCACCGACTACAGATAAGCAAATACAATAACCCGTGGTGGTCTTTTGGCTCACAAGTTGGAAATAAGATAATCATTGACAAGAGAGCTATCCGAAAGAGGATAGATGAATATTGTCGAGCATATACGGATTGTCCGTCCTTTGATTATGATGACATCATTAAACGACTAGACGGCTTACCAAATGAATTGACAATAAAGCAACATGCCGAGCTACAATATGGAAAGCCTCTGACTTTTGGGTCACAAGTTGCCATCGACGGCAATGGACAAGCAACGCCCAAACTACCAACGCAGAATACATTGCTGTCTAAGATAAAAGGACTATTAGGCACAAAAAATTAGCAGTATCAAGTGTCTCGTAAATACAGTGCGTTTTTGCAAAAAAAATCCCGCTCCACGGCTTCTATTGGCTGTGGAGCGGGTTCTGACTTTCCCGCAGGTGGTAGTCATGTTTTTCTGAAATGTTAATCAGGGAAAGCATATACCTCAAAAGAGTGCGTACCATCAAAGTCACGCCCTCTTATTTCAGAGGCTACCGTCCCAAAAGCCGGAAGATTCCTCTCAAAATTTTCTCTTGACTTTTTGTCTTCTGCATGGTATTATAACTCAGTTCTCATAAATATCGCGGGATGGAGCAGTCTGGTAGCTCGTTGGGCTCATAACCCAAAGGTCAGAGGTTCAAATCCTCTTCCCGCAACCAAAAACCCCTTGAACCATAACGGTTCGAGGGGTTTTCCATTTCGTGTTTTGTCCCTTTTGAAGGAATCAAGGCTTACGAACGAATCCGCAACAGCTTTGCCAGCTTCTCGCCTTTGGGTAACATCCGAACATCCTCCAACGTCAACGCTTTCAAAACAATAACCAAAACCAGATACACCACCATCGCAAGCCCAATAGAGGCCAGCAATGCGCCCAGAATAACAACCCGCTCAGACAAACCCGGAAGCAGGGCCGACAGCAGATACGATGAGAGCGCATAAATTCCCCAAGCCGCCACTCCCATCACGGCGACACAGATGAGGGGTTTTATTAACACCCTAGAAAATTGCGGCGGATTTGTTATCTTTCGCTTGAGCACCATGGCATTGATGAAACTGATGAGGGCAAAGCAGACTAGGGTACTAACTGCGGCCCCATAAATTCCAAACCAAGGATTTACCAATAAAAACCAAGTAAGCGCAATCCGCACAACTGCCCCGGCAAGCAGAGAGACCACTAGATACCGCAACAGGCCATACGCCTGCATCACACCATTGGTGACTTGGAAAAAGCAGAGGAAAATAGCGGAAATCCCCATGAAAAACAGCAACATCGGCCCTTGGGGCGCAAAGCTACCGAAGAACAGCGTTTGCATAATCGGCTCGGCCAGTACCATAAGCCCCACGCCGGCAGGCAGTGCCAGCAGACAAGTGACCCGGATGCCGGATTCGGTGGTCTGCCTCGCTGTGCCGTCTTGCTGTTTGGCCAAAGCGGCGGAGATGACCGGCAGGATGGCCACAGAGATGGGGACAATAAAAGATGCCGGCAGATTAGATAAGAGAACCGTCATAGAATAGGTTCCGTGGAGACTTTTGGCCGCAGCATAGGCCGCCTCGTACATCTCCACATAGGTGAGACTGCCTACGGCCTGTAGCTCACTCAAATATACGCCTTGCAACCGGCCAAGGATAATGGTGTTATCCAGGAGGGGGAGTGCGCTTAAAATAGAAGAGCCGATGGTGAAGGGCACTGCCACCTGTAGCAAGTTCCGAACCATTTGCCGACTGGCATCCGGTGTGTCTGCGGGGGAATAGACTGCGTGGTAGGCCCGCTCTCGCTTGCGCTTGGCAAAGTACAGATAGATACAAGACACCCCGACACTTGCGGTAACGCCGAGGCTTGCCCCGGCAATGGTAATGGGGGTTTGAAAGCCCCGGGTCGCCAAAACCCAAGCCAGTCCCAGACCGACGGCCAGCCGAACAAACGCCTCGATAATCTGTGAGACAGAGGTGGGCACCATATCGGAAAGCCCTTGGCAATACCCCCGGTAAGCGGAAATCTGGCAAACCAAAAGCAATGCCGGCCCCAGCACCAAAATGGCATACGCCGCAGAGGGGGAATTGCTCCACTCTGCCAGTTGACGGTGGAAGATGGTCATGACAAGAAAAGCGGTCAAGCTGGGGATTAAAAAGGTGTTTCGCCCCACAAAGAACAGACGCCGCACCTGACCGGGCCGCCCCAACGCATCCGCCGCCGCAACGATTTTAGAGAGTGCCACCGGCAACCCCACGGTACATACCGTGAGCAAAAAAACATAGAGATTCTGAGCGACAGTGAACGTGGAAAACCCCGCATCACCTAGAATGTTGGCGAGAGGGATTCGGTAAATGCCACCGAGAACTCTTGCAATCGCCATGGCCGCCGCCAGTATGGCTGCGCCGTGGAGATAGCTACGGTTTTGTCTAAAGTGTGTCAAAGGAGGTTTCCTTTCTATATATGCTGTGATTTTTCTTGGTGGATTATATCATAATTGGGATTGGGTTGCAAGTTTAGACAGCCCGGCGGGGTGGAACCCCCATTCGACTACCCTACATCCCTTGACAGAAACATGCTTGGCAAGATATAATAAATTATTCGTGAAATGGAGTGGGATTTATGCGTATTATTACTGGAAAGCTTAGTCGTGAGGTTTGCTTGTTGCTTGTGTTTTGTATGGTGTTTGGGTTGGTGGCATCGCCTGTTGCGGCTTATACATTTGTCCCGGGACATGCAACCTTTTATGCAAGTGGAGGAACCCCTGCTGTACAAACAGCGGCGACTCGTTCTAGAACAACCTACGGACAGCTATGCCAAGGCTACGGATGTGGATGTCGCCGTACCGGACACTTTTGATTGGGAGAGATTTACAGACCGTGGTGAGATAAGCGACTGGGCGGAAGATGCCATGCGCTGGGCGGTTTATAACCAGATTATCACCGGCACAAGCACTACAGAAGAACTATCCCCCCAAGGAAACGCCACCTGCGCCCAAAGTGCGGCGATTCTCATGCGGTACATGCAGGGGTTTGGGGAATAATGAAAAACATATAAACAACGCAAAAAACCGGAACGGCGTAACATGATGCGCCGTTTCGGTTTTTTCTTTAAGTCTAAGCATGTACCCCCTCGCATATACTCCAATTGACCCCATTTGCGAGGTGATAGCATTGGACGAAAAATGGATCAACAACAGCGTAGCTCTCTCCGGTACCCTAGCCGGGGCGCCGACCCTTTCCCATGTGAGCCGGGAGGAGGCGTACTTTGTGTTCCCGCTAGAGGTACGCCGCCTGTCCGGGGCCATGGACACCTTAAATATCATGGCTCGGCGGGAACTGTTAGAACAAGTGCCGCTCTCTCCGTTGCCCAGTATCACCATCCGGGGAGAACTGCGTTCCTTTAACAACAAAACCGGCATCGGTAGCCGGTTGGTGATTACTGTATTCGCCAGAACCATTGCGCTGACGGCGGACGAGGATCAGAACGCCATCACCCTGCAGGGCATCCTCTGCAAACCGCCCAACCTGCGGCGGACACCCATGGGTAGAGAGATTTGCGACCTGATGCTGGCCATCCCCCGCCGGTACGGACGCTCGGATTACCTGCCCTGCATCTCTTGGGGCCAAAACGCCATAGAGGCCGCAGGCTGGTCTGTGGGAACTGCAATTAATCTCACCGGACGAGTACAAAGCAGAAAGTATATCAAACTAGAAGACGGCATCGGCGTGGAAAAAACCGCCTTTGAGGTGTCTGTTATCTCTCAGGCGGTTGTAGATGTTACATAAATGATTCGGTTTTATACTGTTCAAACGCTCGCCCAACACGCATTAAGGCGAGGGCAGAGGATGGCTGTTTACTGGGCAGAACGCAACACTGTCATCCCATTCATAAGACGCAACCAGTCCCTCGTCATAGCAATCGGCGGGGGCGCCTTGCTCTGCTGCCGCCACATCCTCTTCCGCCGGAGGCATGGCTGCATACGCGTCCATAAACCGTACAAAAATCACAGCCAGCTGGGCACGGCTTGCCGCTTCATTGGGGGCGAAGCGACCGTCACCGAGGCCGACAATCAAACCGGTGCGAACCGCTTCCGCCACAGCGTGATAGGCCCAACTGTCGATGCGGTAGGCATCGGGGAAGCTGGCGGTGGCGTCACCGGGCAGGGTGATGCTATAGTGTTGCATGAAGCGGTAGAACAGAGTGGCGGCCTCTTGACGGGTAATGGCGCGGCGGGCACCGAACCATGTATCGCTGACACCTTGGGTGATATCCTCAGCAAAGGCCCAAGCGACATAGCGGCTGTACCACCCATCGGTACTCACGTCCCCAAAGGGGGGATGGGGGCTGCCTGCCACGTCAATGCCCATCTGTTCTGCCATTCGGCCCAGCACAGTGACGAACATGGCACGGGTCATATCTCCGTTGGGGGCAAAGCGGTTATTGCCGGTGCCGGAGAACAGGCCTGCGCCCACAGCTTGCTCAATATGCCCTTCCGCCCAGTGGCGATGGATATCCCGGAACAGGGCCGGGGGCTGGTCGCTGACCGGGAGGGTGATGGAACCCGTGCGCCGTGCGCCGCCGGGCAAATCCACGAAGAATCCGACCTCAAGCGCCTCTAGGGTACTATATGCCGGGAGAAAGTGGGGGAGGGTAAAGGTATTCCGATTGACAGGGGAGAAGGCATCAAAAGTGGCCACTGTCTGCCCATTGAGTGTAAATCCGCCGCCTTGGACACGGGTGAGATAGCTTGTGTTCAAATTTCCCAGTTGGGCGGTGAACACAATGTCTGTGTTCCGCCGGGCAGCGGGCATGTTGGCCCGCACATCGACGGTGAGAGAGTGTAAGAGCCCATCCCGCCGAGCAACCTCTGCCAGACCGAACTGTAAGAGCCGCATGGAATCGGAATATCGGGTGTCATTGCAGGCAGAATTCATGGTAATTGAGATCACCCGCCGTCCATTTTGCACAGCGGTAGAGGACAAGCAGAACCCTGCCGCCGCTGTAGTGCCGGTCTTAAATCCATCCACATGCGGATAAGACAGGATACGGTTGGTGTTATTGGCGGCCATACCGTTGAAGGAGAAAAAGCGGGTAGATGTAATCCGCAAAATGTCGGGATGTCTGCGGATAAACTCTTGGGTCAAAACTGCCGTGGCTCGAGCGGATTTGGAGTTGCCCCATAGACCGTGGGCATTTTCGTAATGCGCCTGTAAACCCAACTGATGGGCAACTTGGTTCATACGCTGTGCAAAGGCCCATTCCGAGCCGGAGATATGCTCTGCTATGGCGACACAAGCACCGTTGTGTGAGGGGAGCATAATGAGGTGTAGCAACGTTTCCACACGTTGATGGCTCCCTGCGGGGATCACAATATGGCCGGGCCAACTGCCCCGATGGAAGTGAGAGGCGTGGTTGCTGATATGTACCAAAGTGTCCATTGAAAGGCGGCCTGCCGCAATCTCTTCATAAACAATAAACGCCGTCATAATCTTCGTCATACTGGCAGGGGGGCGGCGGGTGTCCCCGTCTTTGTTAAACAGCACCTCTCCCGTGTCAAAGTCAATGACAATGGCCGACCGGGCTGTCACAGAAGGGACGGAGAGCGGGGCGAGAGGAGATTCTTCTGGCTCCAACTCTGCCTCTGCGGCCGGCACTGCAGAAAAGGCCATCGCCATGGTCGGCGAGAGCAAGAGAGAGAGGAGCAGCAGTCCCGATAACAATCTGTATAGGAATAAATTTCGCATATGTACGTACTCCTGTTTTAACCACTATATGTTATATAGTTTATTACGTTTGACCAATTTCGTCAAGGCTCAAGCACAGACAGGGCATAATGGTGGCTATGCCCTGCCTGTACTCTTATATATCGTTATATATCTTGTGTGGTGGTCAGTGCTTCCGGCGGTACGCCCAGCATGAGCAATGCTCCGTAGAGGGCCATTGCGGCGGAGTGCCCCGTGTCAGGCGGCAGTTGGATGGGGATTTCTTGTTGCTCTAACACCACGCCGCCCAGCGTCACGAGTTCCCGCTGGAGGGCGAGTTGTGCGTAGTCTGGTGCCAGGCTGGACACGGTGATAGAGTCCCGAACCCCCATCCCATAGCTGACCACCCAGTCGGACGGAATCCGAGCCACAGATTCCGCTGGGGTTTCCCAAGGAACCAAGAGGGCGTTGCAGCGGAGGGTGGGGGAGGGCTCACCCATCATCCCCGGTGCGGCCACGAGGAAGAGGTCATAGGTTTCAGCAAACTCCGTCAAACATCCGCTCCGGGTGAGGACGATGGGGGTATTGTAGTTGAGGTCTAACAGTTTGTCTCGCAATAGCGCCGTGACTCTGCCCACGGCAGGCTCTAGTATCGCCACACTGTACACCAAAACCACCCCCGGCTAGAATATAGTCGCACCACTTGGAAAACGAGACAATAAGGGATAGTCTGGGCAGGTGGGTGGGAATTATGCATGTGGGGCGGTTGTGAGGTATTGACAATTCGCCCGTTTGGGCGTATAATACAATTGAACAGTCGTTCAACTATTGTGAAGGAGGTGCAGTCAATGAGACGAAATGAGCTTGCTTGTGATGCCAACATCATCCATGCAGAAGTCGTGGCTCGTGTTCGGGCTGGGATGCCGGATGAAGCAAACTTCTATGACCTTGCCAACCTGTACAAAATGTTTGCAGACAATACCCGCTTGAAAATTTTATGGGCACTTTCCCAAGAGGAAATGTGTGTTTGTGACTTGGCGGCACTCTTGGGCAAAACGAAATCTGCGGTGTCGCATCAGCTTAAGTCTCTGCGGTTGGCGAACCTCGTCAGATTTAACAAGCAGGGGAAGAATGTCTACTACTCGCTGGTGGATTGCCATGTGCGAGATATGCTTGAAAATGGCTTTGCCCATAGTGCGGAGTAAAATTTTTGCCCTAATAGTTGAATAGTTGCTCAAATGTATATTGCGTGGAGGGATTCGTATGTCAAACAAAACAAACTGCCGCGACTGTTGCACATCAGTCGAAACAATGGTGAGAGAGCGGAGGCCCGGCCCGGTTCGCACAGTCGATTGGGGAAAAGTTGCCTTGTTGATTGCGGGAACGGTTGTATATTTTATCGGCATACTCTTTGAATATATCTTGGACGTGCAAGGTGTTGACCATGTTTTGCTTGCGCTGTTTTTATCCAGCTACCTTTTGCTTGGGTGGAAGGTGTTGTTGCGGATGGTTCGCAACATCGCAAAAAAACAAATTTTCGATGAAAACTTCTTGATGGGTTTCGCTACTCTTGGCGCAATCGCAATCAATATGTATGCCGAGGCTGTGGCTGTGATGCTGTTTTATCAAATCGGCGAATTTTTCCAAGAACTGGCGGTGGCAAAGTCCAAACAGAGAATCGGTGACTTGATGGACATTCGTCCGGATTATGCCAATCTGAAACAAGACGGCGCACTGGTCAAGGTTGTCCCGGAAACAGTGCAAATCGGCGATGTGTTCGTCGTGAAGCCCGGCGAGAGAATCCCTTTGGACGGCGTTGTGCTGGATGGGGAAGCCATGTTAGACCAAGCGGCATTGACTGGGGAATCTGTCCCGCGCAAAGCCACTGTATCTGATACCGTGTTATCCGGCTGTATCAACCAGAACGGTGTTTTGGCAATCCGTGCCACACAGACGTTTGGACAATCCACCGTATCGAAAATACTTGACCTTGTTGAAAACGCTGTGGATAAAAAAGCACCCACGGAAACATTTATTACAAAGTTTGCCCGCACCTATACCCCCGTGGTTGTTGGGGCGGCGGTGTTGCTGGCCGTTATTCCACCGCTTTTGCTCGGCGGCGGATGGATGGACTGGATAAGCCGTGCGTTGGTGTTTCTTGTGATTTCTTGCCCTTGTGCGCTGGTGGTTTCCATTCCCCTTGGCTTTTTCGGTGGGATCGGCGGCGCGTCCAAACGAGGTGTTCTAGTCAAAGGCGGAAACTACTTAGAGGCCCTCGCAAATCTAGACTTGGTTGTGTTCGACAAGACAGGCACATTGACGAAGGGTGTGTTCAAAGTCACGGCCATGCAGGCGGCGAATGGGTTTAGCGAGAGCGAATTACTAGAAGCCGCCGCCCATGCGGAGGCGTTTTCTAACCACCCCATTGCCGTGTCCGTTCTCAAGGAATATGGCGAAGAGATTGACCGAGATGGCATCAACCAATATGAGGAAATCGCCGGACATGGTGTGAGCGTCAACTGGAATGGCAAAGCCATTCTGGCCGGAAACGGCAAGCTAATGGACAAGACGGGTGTGCCGTACATAGAATCCCCACTGGTTGGCACGAAAGTGTACGTTGCAATCGGTGGTGTATATGCAGGCTGTATCTTAATTGCAGACGAAATCAAGCCGGATAGTTACGCACTTGTCGCCACACTCAAAGCTCTTGGTGTTCGGAAAACGGTTATGCTCACAGGTGACACGCCGCAAATCGCCGAGGCCATCGCAGGGGAATTAAAACTGGACGAAGTACACGCCGGACTATTGCCCCAGCAAAAGGTGGAGCGTGTCGAGCAGTTGAGCAAACAAAAGCTACCCAAGAAAACACTCGCCTTTGTGGGTGACGGCATCAATGATGCGCCAGTCCTCGCAATGGCTGATGTAGGCGTGGCAATGGGGGGCCTCGGTTCTGATGCGGCGATTGAGGCCGCCGACGTGGTGCTGATGACGGATGAGCCATCCAAACTAGCCGAGGCCATAAAAGTTGCCCGGCTCACCAAACGCATCGTGTGGCAAAATATTATATTGGCACTGGGCGTGAAACTGTTATTCTTATTATTGGCGACTTTTGGCGTGTCCTCGTTGTGGGAGGCGGTATTTGCCGATGTGGGCGTGTCGCTGATTGCCGTGTTTAATGCCATGCGGGTGATGAAGCGGTAGTGATTTTTGCGCAAGTCAAAAAAACTTTCAAAAACCTATTGACTCTACCGCAACGGCATAGTTTATACTATAGTACAGTGAGGTGAACAGTCATGGAATATTCCAGCAACAAACTATCCAACTTATCCGGCGTAAGCCCCAGGGCCCTGCGGCATTACGACGGGATCGGCCTGCTCAAGCCAGCACGGGTGGCACCATCAGGATATCGAATGTACGGCCCCGACGAGGTAAGCCGACTGCAACAAATCCTGCTGTACAAAGAGCTTGGCTTTTCCCTAGCGGACATCAAGAAGCTGTTAGAAGCCCCCGATTACGACAGAGAACAGACATTTCTACGCCACCTCACAGAACTTCATAAAAAACGAGAGCGGCTGGATACGTTGATTGAAAACGTTACAAAGTCCATTGCCGCCACGAGAGGAGAACAAAACATGACAGACAAAGAAAAGTTCGAGGGGTTTAAGCAAACCCTCCTAGACGAAAACGAGCAAATCTACGGGGAAGAACTACGAGACAAGTATGGCACTCAAGCCATGGAAGAGTCGGGTGCCCACCTAAAGGGCTTGACCCAAGCACAGTATGAGAAAAGTGAGCAACTGCGCTGTGACTTAGAAGAGACACTAAAAGCCGCCCTCTCCGCCGGTGACCCGGCAGGGGAATTGGCGCAACAGGCTTGTGATTTACACCGGCAATGGCTGTGTGTATTTTATCCTAACTACAGCAAGGCGTACCACTTGGGGCTGGGGGAGATGTACGTTGCCGATGCGCGGTTCCGTGCATACTACGACAAGATTGCACCGGGTTGCACAGAGTTTTTGCGGGATGCGATACAGGTTTATTGCAAATCATAATAGAAAGAGCAAGCACAGGGGAGTGCCAACTATACAGGCCCCTGGTTCACGGACAGTCTAAAAAGGGACTCTAACGTAGGATATCATAGATTTACACAAGCTGGCATCGTTTTTCATACGGTGTCAGCTTTGTTTTGAG
>WRBE01000066.1 GCA_009779845.1 Oscillospiraceae bacterium | reverse complement strand
GTCAGCTTCTACGCAGTCGTAATAGCACAACCCGCCGAAGGCAACACCATCGTGAATGTCGGCACTCTATACAGGCCAGATGGTACTCCTGAAGATGAAGATGAAGAGAGAATTGAAGAAGGGAGTCGTGAGCGCACAGACCCCGGCTTCAGGATCACCAAAAGTGCTACCGGCGTTGCCGTAGCGGGTGAGCCACTGACGTACACCCTTATTGTAGAGAACGTTGGCGACATAACGATCACCGGCTTAGTCGTTACCGATCCGTTGCCGCCACAACTGCGACATCCCCGGGAACTTGTATTACCCAGCGGAGCAGTAGGTGGGTTTGACGGCCAGACTTTGCGTGTGACCTTAGCTTCTTTAGAACCCGGCGAGAGTGCAACCATCACCTTCGTTGTAACTGTGGCTCCCGGTGTCATGAACCGGGCGGTCATCCGCAACACCGCCACAGTCCACGACCCGATAACCGAGCGCGAAGAAGAGGACGAAGAAATAACCATCGTGGACGGTCTGCCGGAGCGGCAAGCCTACCTCATCGGCGTTGCCGGTGAAGGAGATCCTCGTCCCATTCATCCACAGAGAAATATCACCCGTGCAGAAATTGCGACCGTCTTCTTCCGTCTGATTTCTGATGAATTAAGACTAGAATATTGGGAGCAACAGAACCCCTTTGACGATGTGCAGTTGCACCAATGGCACAACAACGCCATCAGCACCATGACCAATATGGGTCTGTTTGAAGGAGTCGGAGACAACATCTTTGCACCCAGACAGTCGATTACGCGCGGAGAATTAGCGGCAGTTATGGCCCGATTCTTTACAACGCATCAAGATGATAATATCGGCGACTTTTCGCTCCACAGTGTCGGTGACCACTTTAATGACATCGCCAACCACTGGGCACGAGATTACATCAACCTAGCGGCAGAAAACGGCTGGGTACAAGGCCCCTTGGGACTAGGCGGCCCGTTTAATCCACGGGAACCCATCACACGGACCGAAACAGCGGCGATGATCAACCGTATTTTCGACCGGCTGATAGAGACCCCGGACGGTCTGCATCCCGACATGATTCGTTGGCCGGATAGTACAAATTACAATGCATGGTATTTCATCTACATACAGGTGGCGACCAATTCCTACACCTATCACCGTAGATACGACAATGCCCGGTACAAGTTCATGGCGGACATCAGAGATGCCCGTGAATGGCAGATATTAGAGCGGCCCGAGTCTAGACCGGAACATATTTTCGGAGGATAAACAGTAGACAGCCACAACCCCCCGGTGCAATGCACCGGGGGGTTGGCTTGTAGTGGGGCAGTAATCGGTAGAGTGCCGAACCCCACATACCATTACTGTTGACAACACAAGCGTAAGACGATAGACTAATATAGTCGAACCACTTGGAAAGCAAGTGGCTTGGCTATAGAAGCAAAAAACGGAGGGACAACCCATATGCAACGCTATATTCGCCCGGCAACCCCAGGAGATTTTGATGCGGTTTGGGCCGTGCTACAAAGCGGGCGGCAATACTTAAAAGATCAAAACCTGCCCCAATGGCAAACCGGCTGTGGCCCACGGGAAGCGGAAATCAAAGAACGGCTGAAAGCAGGAGAGAGCTATGTGCTGATACTGGACAGTGTGGTCTCTGGCTACACGATGCTGGTGCCGGAACCTGACGGATCGCCGCCCATGTCAGAGGGCGCTTGGGCTCCGTGTGACACCCCCTATGTGGCTGTCCATCGGGTGGCCATGGGCGAGCATTGTCGTGGTAAGGGGCTGGCGGGGGGCTTTTTGCGGGATATGGTGCTCATCGCTGGGGCTTTGGGCTATCGGGATATCCGCATTGACACCCACCCGGATAATGTGATTATGCAAAAGATAATCCAACAAGCGGGGTTTGTGCGGTGCGGCACGATGGAGAAAGGCATCCCCGGCGGAACCCGCTGGGCATATCAGATTGTGTTTTAACCCCAAATATGATAAAATACCTTGATACGATACTCCAAGGAGCGCACACATGACCATATTGGGAATCGACCCGGGCTACGCCACGGTGGGGTTCGGGCTTATCAAAGGAAATCGAAGCCGGCAAGAAGTCATTACCTACGGTGCCATTACAACCCCAGCAGGGGATCCGTTTGCGGCGCGGCTGAAGCAGGTATATGATGATACCTGCTTGCTATTAGAACAGTTCAAACCGGACGCTATGGCGGTGGAAGAGTTGTTTTTTAACAAAAACGAAAAAACTGCCATCTCCGTGGCCCATGCGAGAGGGGTTCTGCTCTTGGCGGGACAGGCCATGGGTGTGCCCATGTTTGAGTACACACCGCTACAGGTCAAGCAGGCCATTACCGGCTATGGCCGGGCGGAGAAACAGCAGATGATGGAGATGGTCAAACGACTGTTAAAACTCAATCAAATTCCAAAGCCGGACGATGCGGCAGACGCATTGGCCGTGGCCCTCTGCCATATGCGGAGCGCGAATAATCTATTATCATCCGTAGGAGGGTCAGAGATATGTTCCACTATATAAGCGGTACCGTGGCGGGGCTGGACACAAACCTTGCTGTGATTGACGCAAACGGCGTGGGGTACGCCATTTATACCACCACCACCAGCCAAGCCGATCTCACCATGGGCGAGGCGGGGAAGCTGTTTATCTATCATGTTGTCCGGGAGGACTGTTTTGACCTCTATGGGTTTTCCACGCTGGGAGAAAAGCGTTGCTTTGAGCTACTCATCAGTGTCTCCGGCGTGGGGCCGAAGGCGGCGTTGTCGATTTTGTCGTCTAGTACACCGGAAGGGCTGGCCATGAGTATATTGGCTGAGGACGATAAGGCCATTATGGTGGCCCAAGGGATTGGGAAAAAGATCGCCCAGCGGGTGATTTTAGAGCTGAAAGACAAAATGGCGAAAAGCGCACCGGTCTTTACAGGCGGCGGTATGAAGATGCCAGCGGCGGCCCCTAATATGGGCGACAATCTGCTGGGTGATGCGGTGGCGGCCTTATCAGTGTTGGGGTATAGTCAGGGTGAGATTTCCCTTGCCCTGCGGGATATTGATTTAGAGAGCCAGCCCTTAGAGGAAGTGATCCGGCAGGCACTGAAAACCATGGCGAAATAGGGAGCGGTTAGAATGAGCATTGAATTTGCACCCCAAGAAGAAACCCCCATCGTCACCACCAGTATTCGGGAAGAGGACGAGAACGAAGGTTCACTGCGCCCGAGAAGCCTGAGTGAATACATCGGGCAAGAGAAGGCGAAGGAAAACTTAACAATTTTCATTGAGGCCGCCCGTGGACGGGGAGAGCCGTTAGACCACGTTTTGCTTCATGGCCCACCGGGACTGGGGAAGACGACACTGGCCGCCATTATTGCCCACGAGATGGGGGTTAATCTGCGGATTACCTCCGGCCCCACGATTGAAAAAGCGGGGGATTTGGCGGCGTTGCTTACCAACTTGGGGGAGAATGATATCTTATTTGTAGATGAGATTCACCGCCTTAACCGCTCCGTGGAAGAGATTTTATACCCAGCCATGGAGGACTATGCCTTAGATATTATCATCGGGAAAGGCCCCTCTGCTAACTCCATTCGGCTGGACTTGCCGCGGTTTACGCTGGTGGGGGCCACGACTCGGTCGGGCCAGCTATCTGCACCACTCCGTGACCGGTTTGGGGTGATGCTGCGGTTGGAGCTGTATTCTACGGAAGAACTCTGCAAAATCGTCACCCGCAGTGCGGGGATATTAGATGTACCCACTGAGCCCGATGGGGCCATGGAGATTGCCTCTCGCTCTCGTGGGACGCCTCGGATTGCCAATCGGATGCTACGCCGGGTGCGGGATTTTGCACAGGTGAAAGCGGACGGGATTATTACTCGGAAGGTGGCAGATAATGCGCTGACCAGTTTAGAGGTGGATCATTTGGGCTTAGATTCCCTCGACCGCAGGATGCTGAAGAGCATCATCGAACACTACGGCGGCGGCCCCGTGGGGCTGGAGACCCTCGCCGCCACAGTAGGGGAGGAGTCCATTACCCTAGAGGATGTGTATGAGCCGTATTTGCTACAAAACGGCTTTTTGTCCCGCACGCCAAGAGGTCGGTGTGTGACGCCGAAGGCGTATAAGCATTTGGGGTTAGAGTTTTTGGGCCAGCAGGAGTTTGAGTAACATGATCCATCACGCCTTGTAGGGGACGATGGCAATCGTCCTGCAGTTCAAATTTGTAGTGAGATAATAACATGGGCGGATTGCCATCCGCCCCTACAACCAGACCAAATAAACCACAAGACACATCTTTTTAGGAGGAAACATCATGGGAAAACTATTCGGAACAGACGGCATTCGCGGAGTTGCTAACGAAGGGCTGGACATCCACTTGGCTATGAAAATCGGCCAAGCTGTAGGGCTTGTCATCGGGCAAGAGAAGGGTCGGGCTCCGGTGGTGGCCATTGGGAAAGATACCCGCTTGAGCGGCGACATGCTAGAGTCAGCCATGGTGGCGGGACTTTGCGCCTCCGGGGCGGATGTGATGGTGCTGGGCGTGGTGCCTACACCGGCGGTGGCGTATATTACGGTGCGTTCCGGGGCGGATGCGGGGATTGTGATCTCGGCGTCCCATAATCCGTTCCATGACAATGGGTTTAAGATTTTTAACGGCAAGGGCTTCAAACTTTCCGATGAGTTAGAGAGGAAAGTGGAGGATTTAATCCTCAATGAGGAACCCATGCCCCTCATGACCGGGGACAAAATCGGGAAAGTTTTGCGGAAAAATAAGAACTGGGTGGAAAAATATATCAGCCATCTGACCAACGCCGCAAAGCCGGAGGTAGAAGGGCTCAAGGTATTCATCGACTGCTCCAACGGGGCCGCCACCCGGACAGCGTCGGATTTGTTTGACCAGCTCAAACTGGACTTAGAGATCATCAAAGCCCACCCAAACGGCACCAATATCAACGACAATTGCGGCTCTACCGACACGGCGTTTTTGAGCCGGGCGGTGGTGTCCGGCGGGTACGATATTGGCATCGCCTTTGACGGGGATGCAGACCGGTGTATTATCATAGACGAAAAAGGCGCCATTGTAGACGGGGATAAAATTCTTGGTGCCTGCGGTCTGGCGATGCATAAAGAGGGGAAGCTCAGACACGGTACCATTGTGGCCACGGTGATGAGCAACTTGGGGTTCCATAAGTTTGCAAAAGAAAATGGCCTTACCCTCCTCTGTGCTAGTGTGGGGGATCGGCATGTGTTAGAAAAAATGCAGGAGGGCGGCTATAACTTAGGTGGCGAGCAGTCCGGGCATGTGATTTTCTTAGATGATGCCACCACCGGGGACGGGCAGCTGGCGTCTATTGAGTTCTTAAACGTTCTTGCGACCTCTGGCAAAACCGTGTCGGAATTGGTGGCGGATATCAAAGACTATCCCCAAGTACTCGTTAACGTCCCCATCGCCGGGGGCAATGCGGCCAAAGAGGCGGTGATGGCATCACCGAAGCTACGAGAAGCCCTAGAGGAAGAAGAGGCGAATCTCACCGGCCGGGGCAGAGTGTTAGTGCGCCCCTCGGGCACCGAGCCGTTAATCCGAGTCATGGTGGAGGCGGACGAGCAGGATTTGGTCGATTCCACGGCGGAAAAATTGGCGCGATTGATAGAAAATTTCTAAACTTTGGATTTGGCTGTATGAAATTGTAAATTTGCTTGACATTTTGGCAGAAAAGACATATACTGATATGAGAATATTATGGATGAACTACACAAATTAAGCGATGAGACGTTGCAGACCATGGCAACAAGGGGCGATTCGTTGGCGGAAGAGGTCTTGGTACAGCGGTTTGGCCGCTTGGTACGGCAGAGTGCCCGGCCCTTATTTCTTGCCGGCGGGGACAGTGAAGACCTGATCCAAGAGGGGATGCTGGGCCTGTTGGCTGCCATTCGCACATACTCGCCCGCAGCAGAAGCGAGCTTTTCTACTTATGCAGTAGTCTGTATTCGCAACAGGCTACTTACCGCCATCAAAACTGCGTCGAGAAACAAGCATACGCCACTCAATCAGGCGGTTAGTTTAGAGGTACCCCAGATAGACCAGCGCCACGGGACAGAGGGGCGGCGGGATTTGGAAGAGCAGGTTCTAGCGAATGCTTGGGTCGATGAGATGCAGGCCCAGTTTGTGGGCGTACTCTCTCGGTTTGAACATGAAATTTTAGTGTTGTTTCTTCAGGGACTCAGCTATCAAGAGATGGCGGTTTGTACGGGGAAGTCAACAAAGTCTATTGACAATGCCGTTGGGCGGATTCGGAAAAAGCTGGCGGCACACTTAGCTACGGCGAGATCAGCGGAGGGCTGAACGCACAATATACCCATGGGTGCGACCCAGAGGGGAAGACTATTCGAAGAGAGGGTTATTCAGCATGTACGAAGACAAAAACATCCAATGTAGAGACTGTAGCGAAGAGTTCGTATTCACATCCGGTGAGCAAGAGTTTTATGCCGAGCGGGGCTTCCAAAACGAGCCACAACGGTGTAAAGGTTGCAGAGACGCCAAAAAGGCCGCCGCCCGCGGCCCCCGAGAGTACTTTTCCACCATCTGCGCCGACTGTGGCCAGGAGGCCAAAGTGCCCTTTGAGCCGAAAACCGAGCGGCCTGTTTATTGCAGTGACTGCTTTTCAACACAGCGGGCAGAGTTTTAGGATGTAGGTGTTCTAGGGGGTTTTCAAATTCTCTAGAGGACAAGTTATGGTGTCCGGTTTCGGGATTGGGTTCCCGAGACCGGGCTTTTTTTGTTTTGGGGGCTTTTGGTTTTTTGCCGGTTTGGTGTGTTACGTTTGTGCTTTGTAGGGGGCGTGCCCCTGTGCGTCCCGGCCCTTGACCTTTCTTGTTCGGCGTGTCCGCCGATTTTGTCTCGGCGGAGGCCGAGGGCTTTTGTCCTGCCGGACGGGTTTTCTTTTTGTCGTTGAACAAAAAGAAACAAAAAGTCAACACAGGGGCTGCGCCCCTATGTACCCGCAAGGGTCAAGGGCAAATGTAGAGACCGTTTTCATGTTATACTCTGTACTGGCGACAGGAGTCACCTACCAGAAGTTCGGGTGCCTCGGAACCTAGAAGGGCGGTTGGGCCAAGCTAGTGGGGTGTCCTATTGGAATGCGCTCAAGAATGGCAAAGAAGGCCTGTACGGCAGGACATACACGTTGGTGGTACTCGCCGAGCTACCAACTACCTCTGTTTTAACCCTTCTGCATACAACACGTTCCTCGCAATCCCGGTCTCTTCCGCTATCTGACGGGCGGCATCTTTTAGGGAAACGCCAGAAGCGGTGAGGGTGCCAAGCCGCACCAGCGCCTGTTCTAACACCAGCTCATCCGGCTCCGCCGGCGGTGGAGGCGCACCCTCAATGACTAAGACAAACTCACCCCGTGGCGGTGTTGCGGCATAGCGGGCTATCGCTTCAGATAGGGTACAGCGGACGGTCTCTTCAAACTTTTTCGTCAACTCCCGGCAGAGGGCGACTTGCCGGTCTCCCCAAGCTTCCAGCATGTCTGTTAAGGTCTGCGTGAGCTTATGGGGGGCCTCGTAGAAGATCATGGTGCGCTGCTCGTCTCGAAGGGCGTGCAGATGCACGCGTCTGCTTTTGGACGAGGTAGAGAGAAAACCCTCAAAAGTAAACCGCCCGGCAGGCAGCCCCGACAGGGCCAAGGCCGCCACAAAGGCCGAGGGGCCGGGGATACAGACGGTGTCCACACCATGGGCGGCACAGAGGGAAACCAATTCTTCTCCGGGGTCGCTGATTGCGGGCATCCCGGCATCAGTGACCAGTGCGCAGGACTCGCCAGACAATAAGCGGCCTAGAATTTCGCCCCCCCGCTCTCGGCGGTTGTGGGCGAAATAGCTGACCATGGCTTTTTTGATGCCGAGGTGGTTTAGCAGTTTTACAGTCACTCGCGTGTCCTCGGCGGCGATGAAGTCTACCTCTGCCAAGGTTGCAGCAGCCCGGGGGGACAAGTCACCCAGATTGCCGATGGGGGTGCCCACGAGATAGAGTGTGCCGGGCATAGAGTTCACCTCCGATAAATTTCTTTGATTTCTGGACTGTTGCCGCCGTCAGGGGAGTAGAGAGGCAAAGGCGGCTCGATAATCAGGCCGGGGTTGCCGCCTCGGCGGCCTTCGACCAAGACCAAACTGGGGGCTTGTTTTGCTGTGGGGGCCACGGTTCGCAGGCGTTTTGGCTCTAAGGCGTACCTGTTCATAGTGGCAAAGAGTTCTCCCAGTCGTTCAGGCCGATGCACCACGAAAAACTGCCCGCCCCAGCGAAGCAAATAGGCTGCGGCAGAGATGAGATTATCTAAAGAGCAAAGGGTCTCATCCCGGGCATCGGCCACGGCACCCGCCGCTCGTTTGCCGCTGCCGACAGGGAAGTAGGGCGGGTTGGCCACGGCTAGGTCATAGGCCCCCGCATTGAGGTGGGTACGAATTTCCCGCAAATCCGCCTGTGTGGCCCGGATACGTGCCGAGAGATCGTTTAGGGCTGCATTCTCTGTAGTCAGCGCCACGGCCTCCGGCAAAATATCCACACAGTCCATGTACAAGCCGGGGGACTTTTGAGCCAACAGTACCGAGAGCACCCCGGTGCCAGAACCGAGGTCAATTCCAAGCCCCTCTCGCGGGGTTTTGGCGAAATGGGCCAACAACACCGCATCGGTGCCGATTTTGAATACCGGTGCCCGTTGATAGAAACGCGGCCCGCCGGGCCAGAGTTCGTCCATATGCAAATAATCACCACCTAACTCAAAAAGCGAGCCGCATTGCGGCCCGCTTTTTGGTCATGCTAAGGAATCAGCCCGGTTGAATGGCATCGACCGGGCAAGAGTCTACGCAGGCGGCGCAGTCGATACATGCGTCTGCGTCGATGACATAGATCTCGTCCCCGGGGGCGATGCAATCCACTGGACAGGTGCCCTCACAGGCACCGCAGTTGATGCAGTCAGCATTGATTATGTAAGCCATATTTCCCTCCAATTGAGTAGGCTCTCCGAATGAGAGTCCTATGATACTAGTATTGTACCATGTTTGTTCAAAAAATCAATCCCCATTATTTGAAAATTTTTTGTCCTTTGTAAAAAGACGTATAGCCCCACCGGGAAATGGTAATCCTTTTCCTTATATAATAGAGAAGGAGCCGCCATGCCGAGAACCAGCCTAGTGGGCAGCACATGCCCCCAATTGGAGCAAGACCAGCGCAGCATCCCCCATGCAGACCGCCGCCCTGCCGGGAATCAAGGGAAATCAGAAGGTTCAAAAACGGGAGAAAATTTGCAAAAACAACAGAAAATCGAAGAAAGGGGGAGATAAGACAGGCCACATTCCACGCTAAAGGTCAAAGATAGTCAAAATCAAAGTTGTATCTTGGGCACAAACGGCGTATACTATATAGGAAAGACAAAGAAAGTCAAAGGCAAATGGAGGCGATTGTCATGGGCATGAGCGACCTGATAGCAGAATTTATTGGTGAGGTGTTGCAAGAGTCTGACGGCCTTGCCGAATTACAGCGGGCAGAGCTTGCCAACCGGTTTGGCGTGGTGCCTAGCCAAATTAGTTACGTCATCTCCACCCGGTTTTCGCCAGAGCGGGGGTATGTGGTAGAGAGTCGCCGGGGCGGCGGCGGATATATCCGCATTCGCCGGGCGCAAATTGATCCCACCCAATTGGTGATGCACACCGTCAACGCCATTGGGGATGAGTTAGATGCCCCTACGGCACGGGCGTTTCTGCAAAATTTATTAGATACAGAAACCCTCACTGCTACCCAGGCCAATGTGATGGCTGCCGCTTTGGGTGAGGGAGCGTTGCGCCCTGTGCCCCGGATGTGCCACAACGCTGTCCGGGCATCCATACTGAAACATATGCTATTATCCACGACTCAATAAGGAGGTTTTATCATGAAATGTCAACATTGCCTCACGAAAGAGGCTACATTCCATTACCAAAGCAACATAAATGGGCAGGTTTCTCAACAGCACCTCTGTGCCGCATGTGCCCAGCAGGTGCATGGGCCGACCTTTGCCGCCGTAGGGGCGGGGCCTATGGATTTATTCCAGAATCTGTTCCGTACACCGTTATTCGGGGGCGCGATGTTTGACACGCCCGCTCTGCGTCAAGCATCAAGCAGAGAGACGGCCCCGTCTGTTGCCCCAGAGCCGAAAGAGGCCAGTGTTCCCCGTGATGCGGATGATGCACTCAAACAGCGCCGGGCGAAAAACCAACTCCAAGCAGAGTTGCAGACTGCTATTGCGGCGGAGAATTTTGAGTGGGCAGCAGAGTTAAGGGATGAAATTCATCGGTTGGGACGAGAAGCGTAGGGGACAGCAATGAACCACCTTGAAAAGCATAAAAATTAAATAAAGAGCACACTCAGCAAATGAACAACAAAACGATTATTAAAATAAATGAGTACACTCAAATCAATGGAAAGGAGCGCAACCATCATGCGTTATGAAGATAGATTTACCGAACGAGCCAAAGAAGCCATCCACCACGCCCACGAGTATGCCACAAAGCTGGGCCATGGCTATATCGGCTCGGAACATATCCTATTGGGCCTATCCCGAGGTGCTGCCGACAGTGTGGCCCGACGGATTTTGGCCGATTATGGTTTAGACACAGACCTACTCTACGACTTAGTAGAAAAATACGTGGGCCGCGGTGAGGAGGGGCAGCCCGCCCAAGGCCTCACCCCCCGGGCCAAGCGGGTGATTGAACTGGCCCAAGCCTCTGCCATACAACTGGGGCACCGTTACGTGGGGACAGAGCACTTGCTCATGGGTATCCTGCGGGAACACGAGAGCGTGGCCGCAAAACTCACCGCCTCGGTGGGTGTGGATTTAAACCGCATGTACACCGACGTGATTAACCTGTTCGGGAACGTGGACAGCACCGGCCAGACGGTTGCAAACATGCCCCGTTCCGCTAACCGGAAAACAAACACCAAGACCCTAGACCAGTTTAGCCGTGATCTGACCGACTTGGCTGCTGCGGGCAGTTTAGACCCAGTAGTGGGGCGAGACAAAGAGATTGCACGGGTCATCCAAATCCTCAGCCGCAGATCAAAAAATAACCCGGTGCTTATCGGCGAGCCCGGTGTGGGGAAAACCGCCATTGCCGAAGGGCTGGCCCAGCGGATTATTGCAGGGGACGTGCCGGAAGATTTGCGAGACAAACGTATCGTCACCCTAGACCTCACCGGGATGTTGGCAGGCACCAAGTACCGGGGTGATTTTGAAGAACGTATCCGGGCCGCCATGGAAGAGGTGCAAAAGGCCGGGGACATTATCCTGTTCATTGACGAACTCCACACCATTATCGGTGCCGGAGCCGCCGAGGGGACCATTGATGCGGCCAATATCGTCAAACCGGCCCTTGGCCGGGGCGAGTTGCAGGTAATCGGTGCCACCACCTTAGAAGAATACCGCAAACACATCGAGAAAGATGCCGCCCTAGAGCGGAGGTTCCAGCCCGTGGTGGTAGACGAGCCAACGGCAGAGGAGAGTGTTCGTATTCTCCGTGGCCTGCGGGATAAGTACGAGGCCCACCATAAACTTAAAATCACCGACGAGGCCCTCGAAGCCGCCGTCACCATGTCCAGCCGGTATATTACTGACCGATTTTTGCCCGACAAGGCCATTGACCTCATTGACGAGGCCGCAAGCCGGGTGCGGATGGAAAGTCTGACCGCACCCCAAGACTTAAAAGGGTTAGAGACCAAAATTGAGGGATTGGCCTTAGAGAAAGAAGAAGCCATCCGCAGTCAAAATTTTGAAAAAGCGGCCCTTTTGCGAGACGAAGAAAACGGTCTGCGGTCTGAATTAGAGGATATGCGCCATCGCTGGGAAGAGGCCCGGCAAGGCCAGACAAAAAGCGTCACCCCCCAGACTGTGGCCGCTGTGGTGTCCGATTGGACAGGGGTTCCTGTGACCAGCTTGACAGAAGACGAGAGCCAGCGGCTGCTCAACATGGAACACATCATCCATCGCCGGGTAGTGGGGCAAGACGAGGCGGTAACAGCCGTGTCACGGGCCATTCGCCGGGGCCGTGTGGGACTCAAAGACCCGAAGCGGCCCACGGGCACATTCTTATTCCTCGGCCCGACAGGGGTGGGGAAGACCGAACTCTGCCGTGCCTTGGCCGAGGCCGTGTTCGGGGATGAGGATGCCATGATTCGGGTGGACATGTCTGAATTTATGGAAAAGCACACCGTGTCCAAACTCATCGGCTCCCCGCCGGGGTACGTGGGCTATGATGAGGGCGGGCAGTTGACGGAAAAAGTCCGCCGCAAGCCCTATAGTGTGGTGCTGTTTGACGAGATTGAAAAGGGTCACGAGGACGTGTTTAATCTGCTGCTCCAAATCATGGAGGATGGTCGCCTTACCGATGGGCAAGGCCGGCGGGTGGACTTTAAGAACACGATTATCGTCATGACTTCCAATGTGGGTGCCAAAAATATTACGGAGCGGCGGAAGCAATTGGGTTTTGCCGCAGGGAACAACACATCGGGTGACACCCAGACGGTGGATGAGATTCGCACAACGGTGATGGAGGACTTGAAGAAGACCTTCCGTCCGGAGTTTCTCAACCGGATTGATGAAACCATTGTGTTCCATCAACTATCGAGAGCCGACATTCGTGAGATTGCGGCCAATATGTTGGAGAGTGTTATCGGGCGCATTGAAACCCTCGGCATTCGCCTGACTGTGGATGACTCTGCCATTGATCTTTTGGCAGACCGTGGTTTTGACCCTGTCTACGGTGCCCGGCCCCTCCGCCGTGCCATCCAGACCGCAGTAGAGGATAAGGCGGCGGAACAGTTGCTAGAGGGCAAGTTGAAAGCCGGTGACACTGTAACGGTTACGGGCGTGGACGGTGAGATACAGTTTCAGCCCGGTGTACCGGTACCTGTGTAGGATAATGGATAAGGGGTTAATCCTATACAGGCCCCTGGTTCACGGACAGTCTAAAAAGGGACTCTAACGTAGGATATCATAGATTTACACAAGCTGGCATCGTTTTTCATACGGTGTCAGCTTTGTTTTGAGCTG
>WRBE01000065.1 GCA_009779845.1 Oscillospiraceae bacterium | reverse complement strand
GTTCCTTCGCAATTTCACGGTGACTATTGCCGTCCAATTTCATCGCCAATACTTTCTCAAGTATGAGATGTCCATATTGATTCTTCATAAAAATGACTCCTAACGTAGTTTTTCATTCTACATTAGGAGTCCCTTTTTCGCAATGTCCGTTTTTAGAGGGCCTGTTCATTTTGGGCACCCTCGTTCTCTATAGTTACATTTGGTCTAAGCAGAGCCAAAGTCTGAATGTATCGCCAATGATAAAAAAGTTCGGATAATTGGCATTTGGAGCGGGTGATGGGAATCGAACCCACGCTGCCAGCTTGGGAAGCTGGAATTCTGCCATTGAACTACACCCGCATGACTGCTCGTATTATAGCAGAAAGTTTGGATACTTGCAAGCATAACTATTGTTCAAATAAATACAAAGAATGGAAACCCTATTGATATGTTTACAAAAATATGATATACTTCTTTTTGCGAAAATCGTTCGCATATTTGTTCTATAAACAATTAGGAGGTCTTTTATGATGCAAAAAGCAAAAAAACTATTATCCTTGGTGCTCATAGTGGCGCTGCTACTGGGGACACCTGGGATTGCCTTTGCTGTGGGCAACAGTGTAGAGATTGTACCCGCAAGCAGCAGAGTGGAGGTCAGTACAGAAGCCGAGCTTCGTTCGGCGGTTAGGGATGCGCCCCGTGACGGGACGCAGATTACAATTGCCCTGAGAAACGACATTACGCTGGTGGATACCTTGACGATTTCCACTCCAGCGGGGAGCAATATTGTGCTCACTAGCGCAGGTGAGCGCCGGACCCTGTTCCAAGAGACAGAAAACCGGAGACACATTGCAGTTAGCACCGATACGAGCACACGTTTGACTCTGGAAAACATTGTGTTAAGCGGTGAGCGGACACCGGACACCGTTACACATAACAGCGGTGGCGTTAACGTGAATGGCGGAACATTTACCATGCGAGCAGGGTCTGCGATTGTCTCCTGCCGACACGGTAGTACTGGCGGTGCTGTATCTGTCAGCGGCGGTGCAACCTTTATCATGGAAGCTGGAGAGATTAGAGGAAATCGTTCAAACCTTTCCGGTGCCGCAGTAGCGATTAGCGGTCACACGACAGCAGGCGGTATCTTCATCATGAACGATGGCGTGATTGCCAACAACGTAGGTCAAGGTGCCAACGGCGGTGCCATACATCTTACAGGCAGCCTGAGCCGCTTTACCATGAATGGCGGCGAGATTGTTAGAAATACAGCAGAGAGAGGAAGCGGCGGCGGAATCGGAGCCTTTAGCACCGGTGCAGCGGCCTCGTCCATTGAGGTTGTTATAAACAACGGGATTATCCGCAACAACCACGCCTATCGTGACGGCGGCGGTATTGATATTTCGGATAACCAACTGACCATCAACGGCGGTGCGATTACCGGCAACCGGGCAGGTAACTGGGGCGGTGCAATCAACACATCAAATCGCCAGACCGGGGCGTTTGCCACAAACACTCTAAATCCCACTGACTATAATAACATCACAATTGCGGCCGGTGTTGTGTTCTCTCATAACTTTGCGGGCAACGGGGCATTTACCCCGCCGGAGAATGCAGGGATTACAAACATCAACACAACACACACAACCATACATAACCATCCGCTTAACAACAACGATGTTGCATTCCGTGGCACCGGCGAGGGTACGGTATACGATCCCGGCCCCTGCCCAGGCATTACTACAGAAACTCCGCCGCCCCCGGAAGGAAGTGTATTCCATGAGCAGTACATGATCGGCAACGCAGGCCGCTTCATGCCGCGGGAGAACATCAACCGTGCCGAAGTTGCGGTAATTCTGGCCCGGACGATGATAGAAGATTTTCAGCCCAACACACTGCCTGAAGGCATGGATAGCTTTGATGCCTTCAGTGACGTAAGTGCAACGAACTGGTTCTTCTACTATGTAGCGTGGGCATACAACGCTGGTTTGGTCACCGGTGACGGTCAAGGTAGATTCCTGCCGAGAGACCCGATTACTCGGGAACAACTGGCGGCCATGCTGGCACGTACGGTTGATTACGCAGACGAAGCAGGCGAGATGCCGTTCTTGGATGTTGCCAGCATCAGTGGCTGGGCAACCCATTTCGTGTACACAGCGTTCCGTGAAGAGTGGATGATGGGCGATGCTGCGGGCGATTTCCGTCCCCGCGCCAACATCATGCGCGCCGAGGTAGCGACGGCAGTGAACCGGATGCTAGACCGTGTAGATAGCCGAGCCACATTGAATGCGATAACGACATTGCACATAGCCAATGCTCATCAGTTCTCGGATGTGGCGGACACCGCATGGTACTTTGCGGCGGTGCTAGGTGCGGCGAATAACCATTATTTGGCCAGAAATGACGATGGAGCCATTATTTGGAAGTCCATTCCCCTATACCCGACACCCCGATAAGCGTAGTCTCATCGTAATGGGCAATCAAAGGCCCGGTGCTAACGCACCGGGCCTTTGATTTGTTTCCTGCACTTCTGCGTTGTCTCTCTTGGCGACAAGCAAACACCCCACCATCCGGTGGGGTGTTTGAAATACCAACAAATAGTCTACTTCACCAAAACCTTCTTCAAATTCGCAAACCGCGGCAAGGACTCTTGCAACGCACGATTCGGCTCTCCTTGAATCAGGGGTAGGGCATAGTCAATGAACTCTTTGGTGATATTGTTACCTTCCGGTGTAATCCACTCCAGCGGTAGCTTCTTCTCAAAGTTTGCCACTTTCTCTAAGGGCAATAACACCGTCTTGCAGACGTATTTCCCGGAGGACATGTCCCGCTCAAAGCCGACCATCTTACCGGACTCACCGGCCACAGCGGCCTCCACGGCGGTTTTGCCGGAGAGGAAGGACTCGTCAATGTCCGTCTGGGACGCAAGGTGTGCGGCGGCACGTTGGAGCAGGGACAGCTCAATACCCCGGACTTTCGTGCCGGTCTTTTCCTTGACGATAGCCGCCAAGGTTGCCGCCAAACCGCCTAATTGAGCATGGCCAAAGGCATCGCGGGAAGCTTCGGGGCCGCCGCCGTATTCGGCAATCAGCTTACCGTCTTTGTCGTGAATCCCCTCGGAAACAGCCACTAAGGCATAGCCGTTTTTCTTGTAGATAGCAGTGACATCGGTTAAGAATTGCTCCATATCAAACGCCACTTCCGGCACGTAAATCAGATCCGGGCCGCAATCGAAGTGGGAAGCCAAGGCAGAAGCGGCGGTGAGCCAGCCTGCGTGACGGCCCATGACTTCTACGATGGTAATTTGACCGGTGTCGTACACTCTGGCATCTCTGTAGACTTCCATCAAACTGGTGGCCACATATTTGGCCGCAGAGGCAAAGCCGGGGCAGTGGTCTGTGCCGAACAGGTCGTTGTCAATGGTTTTCGGTACGCCCATGACCCGGCACTCGTACCCGCTTTTGGCGAAGTAGCGGCTGATTTTGTTACAGGTGTCCATGGAATCGTTGCCGCCGTTGTAGAAGAAATAGCGCACGTTATGCTTTTCAAACACTTCTTGGATGCGCTTATAGTCCGTGTCGTCTACGTCCGGGTCTGCAATCTTGTAGCGGCAAGAACCCAGAGCAGAAGACGGGGTGTTGAGCAACAGATGCAGCTCATCTGCGCTCTCTTGGCTCATGTCGTAGAGCTGGTCGGCCAACACGCCTTTGATGCCGTGGGCGGCACCGTAGACGGCGGTGATGTTCTCATTGTCCAGAGCGGTGCGGATAACGCCGTAGGCGGAGGCGTTGATGACCGAGGTTGGCCCCCCGGATTGTCCGATGACGCAAGCGCCTTTTAGTGGTGTGTTCATTGTGTATGATCCTCCTTTTCATCTTTAGGGAGCGGTTTTCTCCGCTCATGATTGACTAATACGAGAAAAGTATACCACGTTTATCCCTATAGGACAAGCGAGTTGTAAAATTTTCTTCCCCTAACGCTCACTTTGTGTTAAAATAGAAATAGCGAGTACCGAGCCGGAAGTGTTCGGGCCGATATGTGAAAGGAGAATAAAGAATTATGCCATTAGTCACAACAACCGAAATGTTCAAAAAAGCATATGAGGGCGGCTATGCCATCGGGGCCTTCAATGTCAACAACATGGAGATTATCCAAGGGATTACAGAGGCTGCGCAAGAGTTAAACGCACCCCTCGTCCTGCAAGTGTCCTCCGGTGCCCGGAAATATGCAAACCACACCTATTTGACCAAGTTGGTGGAAGCCGCCTTACAAGAAACCGGGTTGCCCATCGCCCTACACTTAGACCACGGTGACACCTTTGAGCTGTGTAAAAGCTGTATTGACGGCGGGTTCTCTTCCGTCATGATTGACGGTAGCCATCACAGCTTTGAAGAAAACATCAAACTCACCCGCCAAGTGGTAGAGTATGCCCATGACCACGGTTGTGTGGTAGAAGGTGAGTTGGGCCGCCTAGCCGGTGTAGAGGACGATGTTGACGTGTCCGAAGAAGATGCCAGCTACACCCGCCCGGAGGAAGTAGAAGAGTTCGTAGCCCGTACAGGTGTTGACTCTCTAGCTATCGCTATCGGCACCAGCCATGGGGCGTTTAAGTTCAAGCCCGGCCAAAAACCAGAGTTGCGGTTTGATATTTTAGAAGAGATTGAGCGTCGCTTGCCTGGGTTCCCCATCGTGCTCCACGGTGCGTCCTCTGTTGTGCCAGAGTATGTAAAAATGATCAATGAAAACGGCGGTGCTATGCCGGACGCTATCGGCATTCCGGAAGACATGCTCCGCAAAGCGGCCGCTATGGCGGTGTGTAAGATTAACATCGACTCCGACCTGCGTCTAGCTATGACCGGCACGATTCGCAAATACTTTGCAGACCATCCGGATCACTTTGACCCCCGGCAATATCTCAAGCCTGCCAGAGAGAACATTAAACTCATGGTGGCACATAAGATGAAACATGTACTGGGCTGTGATGGGAAAGCATAAGGCTGTAGCCTATTATTGATGAAATGATACGAGCCCTCCCTCTTCCAATTGGAAGAGGGAGGGCTTCTATATGTGGCCTTTGGTTTCGTCATTTACAGAGTGTGCCAAAACAAACTAAAACGGCGCAGCAATTGCTGCGCCGTTTTGTTGTATGCATGGTGTTAGAAGTTGTAGAAAGCTCCCAACAGTAAGAACAGGTTATCAACAGTACCACGATCATCGGCAAAGTTGGACACGCTTACAGAGGTACCGTACTCAGTAGCTACGGTGTCCAGTGCTGCGAGGACGGCATCATGATCCACACGGCCATTGGTGCGGCCTTCTAGGTACTCGATGGCGTATGCAACACCGGCTTCAATGATCAGCATGTTCACCGGAACCGCCCAGTTGGAGATACGGCCAGACATGTCGGCGGCCGCTACTTGAGTAGAGATTTGATCCAGCATAAACTGTACATCACCCTCGTAACCGGTGGGGATAGAGATGTTCAATGCTGCGGGGAAGGCATGGTACGGGCTGGGGCAGCAGGGCTGCGGGTATATCGCGCCCAGTTCCATGACAGAGCGAATCAGCGGCTCTTGCATGACGCAGTTGGTGGAGAAGAACGCTGTATTTACACCGTGGGCTTCCACTTGCCGCGGTACATCTTCTAAGATGAATTGTTGGGCACCAGCCGGACCGGCATCGCCTGTTGGGTCGGGCGCCATGACGTCGATGAACTCAATGCCCAGACGCTCTGCGTTTTCCATGAGTAATGCACGGCGGGCTGCAATCATCTCAACGCCCAAGTGGCGCGGGAAAGAGTAGTGGATGAATACTTCAGCACCCAAGGCGTATGCTTGATCCATGAGGACGGAACCTACACCAATGTCGTCAAGCTGGAGTACCACGTCAGCAGCCTCAGCGATATCCCGGGGCGGCTCCATGATGGTACCAACCACAAATAGGACATCTGGGAATTGCTCTCTTACACGTTGGATAGAGGCAATCGTACCGGGGACAGCTTGGCAGAACACAATGGCTTGTGCGCCTTGGTCAGCAAGGCTAACTACTTGTGCGATGGTGGTTTCAATTTCGTCATTGAACCGGTCTGGGTAAGTAACGGTGATGATTCTGCCTGCACCGTGACGGTTCAGCATTTTTTGGCCAGCTTGGAACTCTTCTTCCCCTTGGGAAACAGTACCGGTTACGATACCGATGATCCAATCGCCGTCTGCGGCGTCAGTGGCTTCTTCTGCATCTTCTGTAGCGTCTGCGTCTTCAACCTCTTCCACCACATCTTGTGCGGCTTCTTCGACAGCGTCCTCAACGGTGTCTGCGACATTCTCAGCACCGCGGCACCCGGCGAAGACCGGCACGATCATCAGGACTACGAGCAGTAGGCATACTAACTTCTTTAACATTTGTTGTTCCTCCTCATTCATTTTTTTTAAATTCTATTTGAACACGCCCGTGGGCGGCATTCACACTATTGCATCATCTTGAGCACAATGTTTGTAACACATTCTAAGTCCGCCACGGTGATATACTCGTCTGTCGAGTGGACATCCGTCATACCTATACCGGTGTTGACAGCATCAATCCCGTTTGCAAACAGCCAAGTGGCATCAGAACCGCCATAGGTTTTTTCAATACGCGGTGTCACGCCCAATTCGCCTAATACCGCTTGTAAACGGCCAATGATGGGCCGGTCAGGCGGGATGCTCAACAGGTCTGCCTTGCGGTTGACATCCATCTGATAGCTGGCACCGATGGCATCGGTGGCGGTTTTCACCGCTGATTCGATATTTATAATATGCTGCTCTAACACGTCGCGGTCAAACGAGCGCAGGTCAATATCAAAGCTGGCTTTTTCCGGCACCACATTGCTGGGGCCGGGGGCTAGGAAGTTTGCCACGTTGAGTACTGTCTTATCGTCCACATGTCCGCACTCAATGGCGTGGACAGCGGCGGCGGCGGCCTTTAGCGCATGGATGCCCTTGGAAGGACTCATAGCGGCGTGGGCACTTTTGCCGGTAACCGTAATATGTATCTCCGCCATGGCGGGGGCTGAATTAATCATCTCACCAACCACAGAGTTGTCTAAGACAATGGCCTCTTTACTCTGAATCTTGGAATAGTCCGCGTACTTGGCCCCTAATAGCCCGATTTCTTCCGCTACGGTGAACAATACTTCTACCGGGCGGTGAGACAGGTTTTGCTCCTTTACCGTGGCAATGGCTTCTACCACGGCGGCGATGCCCGCTTTATCGTCGGCACCCAAGACGGTGTCGCCCTTTGAACGAATCGCCCCATCTACCACAACGGCCTCAATGCCGACACCGGGGGAAACTGTGTCCATGTGAGCGGAAAATAAGATCGGCGTACCTTCGCCCGGCAAAAAGCCGTATACGTTAAATCCGTTAGAGCCGCATTTCTCGCCTACCTCGTCCCGGGTTACGGTGAGACCCAAAGCCTGTAGCTCGCCCTCTAACAGCTCTGCAAAACGGCGTTCGTTGCCGGATTCACTGTCACAAGCTACATATCTGGAAAAGGTTTCAATTAGCCGTTTTGTGTTCATATTTGCACCGCCATCTTTTTCACACTATTGCATCAAAGTGTAATAAAAGATAGAATACTATAAGACGATGCATCTGTCAAGGAACCATATAAACATGTACACCCTAGACAAACGGGGTAAAACAGGGTAAAATCAAAGAAAAACCCTGTATTTGGAGGAGATTTGGATGGACTATACACAGGAATCAATAAAGGAGCATCAAAAATGGCGTGGAAAATTGGATATTGTTCCAAAGATGCCGATTTCCTCTAAGACAGAGCTCTCGATTGCGTATACCCCCGGTGTGGCGGCCCCTTGTTTGGAGATTCAAAAGGATGTAGAACAGAGCTATGCCCTCACTGGACGGGGGAATCTGGTGGCGGTAATTACTGACGGCTCGGCGGTTCTGGGCCTCGGCGATATCGGGCCGGAGGCGGGTATGCCGGTGATGGAGGGTAAATGTGTACTCTTCAAAGCTTTTGGTGGCGTGGATGCAATACCTCTTTGTATCCGCAGTCAAGACGTGGACACCATCGTGGATACGGTGGCCCTGTTAGCCGGGAGTTTTGGCGGGATTAACCTAGAGGACATCTCGGCCCCACGATGCTTTGAGATTGAGGAAAAACTCAAAGCCCGGTGCGACATTCCCATCTTTCACGACGATCAACATGGTACGGCAGTGGTGACCCTAGCGGCCATGTTAAACGCCCTGCGGCTCACAGGCAGACACCTGTCAGACGTTCGGGTGGTCATCAGCGGGGCCGGGGCCGCCGGGGTGGCGATTATCAAATTGCTGATGGCGTTGGGTTTAGAGCATGTTATCATGTGTGACAGCAAAGGGGCCTTATATGAAGGGCAATCGGGTCTCTCTGGTATTAAGGCCGAAATGGCGGCCGTGACCAACCGGGAAAAGCGGCAAGGAACCTTGGCCCAAGTGATCCAAGGGGCCGATGTGTTCATCGGTGTCTCTGTGCCGGGGATTCTGACAGAGGACATGGTGCGAACCATGGCACCGAACCCTATTTTATTCCCCATGTCAAATCCTGTGCCAGAAATTATGCCGGAACTTGCAAAAAAAGCCGGTGCCGCCATCATCGGCACCGGGCGGAGTGATTTCCCCAATCAGATTAACAACGTGTTGGCCTTCCCCGGAATTTTCCGTGGGGCTTTGGATGTTCGGGCTAGTGATATTAACACCCAGATGAACCTGGCCGCCGCCTATGCCTTGGCGGGGTTGGTGTCTGATTCTGAACTCTGCCCTGATTACATTTTACCGGAGGCGTTTGACCCGCGAGTGCGAGAGGCCGTCGCCACCGCCGTGGCGGAGGCGGCACGAAAGTCTGGGGTTGCCAGACTTTGACCCACGGACAACAGCCAAACCAACCAAAGGAGCGCATATCAATGTCCCCAATCCTTCAAACCAAAACCTTAACCCACACCTACAGTTTGGGCACCCCTTTCGAGCAAGCCGCACTTCGGGGGGTGGACTTTCATGTGGAGCCGGGGGAACTGTTAGGCATCATCGGTCACACCGGCAGCGGGAAGTCTACTTTGATGCAACACTTAAACGGCTTGATTAAACCGACCGAGGGACAGGTCTATTTTGACGGTACCGATATCCATGAGTCCAAAGAAACGACTCGATCAGTGCGGGCGCAGGTAGGGCTGGTGTTCCAGTACCCGGAGTATCAGCTATTTGAAGAAACTGTCTACCGAGACATTGCCTTCGGTCCGAAGAATATGGGGCTAGGTGGAGCAGAGGTAGACATCCGTGTCCGAGAGGCCGCCGCCTTAGTGGGTCTTACGACAGAACAACTGGACAAATCCCCTTTTGCTCTGTCCGGCGGGCAAAAGCGCCGTGCCGCCATTGCCGGCGTCATGGCCATGCGCCCACGGGTGTTGATTTTAGACGAACCAACCGCCGGACTGGACCCTAGGGGCAGAGACGAGATCATCGGCAATATCAAAGCGTTCCACCGAGAGACTGGGGCCGCGGTGGTGCTGGTTTCCCACAGCATGGAAGAAATTGCCCGCACTGTGAGCCGGGTGGTGGTCATGAGTGGCGGTCAAATCGTCATGAACGGCACTGGGCGGTCGATTTTTGCGCAGGGGGCGGAACTCCACGCCATGGGCTTGGCGGTGCCGGAGGTGACGCAGATTGTCATGCGTCTCCGCACCTTGGGGATTGACCTGCCCTGTGATATCTTTACGGTGGAACAGGCCGCACAGGCGATTCTAACCAGAGCAGGGGGTGACACAGATGCTTCGTGATATTACATTAGGCCAATACTTCCCCGGTGACACGGTGATCCACCGCTTAGACCCCCGCACGAAGCTAATCATGGTCATGGTGTACTTGGTGGCCCTGTTTTCTGCCGGAACGGCCCTCACGCTAGGTATGATGGCAGTGTTTTTGGGGACAATCATTTGCGTATCTAAGACCAAATTGTGCCTTTTGGTGCGGGGGCTCCGCCCATTGGCGATTATCCTTGTATTTACAGGAACGCTTAACATATTCTTAACCCCCGGTGAGCCGATATTTCGGGTTTGGATACTCACCGCCACATACGAAGGGCTTCGCCACGCATTGGTGTTGCTTGCTCGGATTGGAATGATGGTTATGGGGACGTTTATCCTTACCTATACGACTTCCCCTATGAATTTGACAGACGGGTTAGAGATGCTGCTGGGCCCCTTAAAGCGCATCCGTGTCCCTGTCCATGAGCTGGCTATGATTATGAACATGGCCTTACGGTTCGTGCCCACCTTATTGGCGGAGGCGGACAAGATTATGAGCGCCCAAAAGGCGAGAGGTGCCGATTTTGAAAGCGGCAATATCCTCCGCCGGGGACAAGCCATGATTCCGCTGTTGATTCCGCTGTTCATGAGTGCCTTCCGCCGGGCGGACGAGTTAGCCATTGCCATGGAGTCCCGCTGCTACCACGGCGGCGAGGGCCGTACTCGGATGCGGCAGTTACGGCTGGGATTGCGAGATGCACTGGCGGGGCTGGTGGGTGCGTTATTGCTTACGGCGATCATCGGCTTAGGGGTGCTGGGACTATGAGGAAAATCGCACTGCGTATCAAATATAACGGCACCAACTACCACGGCTGGCAACGGCAGGCAAACGATATTACCGTGCAACAGGTGTTAGAAGAGGCTCTGGCCGTTACCTGTGGGACAGACATCCGCACCGTGGGCTGTGGTCGCACGGATGCGGGGGTTCATGCATGGCGGTACTGCGTGAGCTTTGAGTCCGACACAAAAATCCCCCTAGACCGCCTGCCCTTGGCCTTAAACGCCAGACTTCCGGCGGACATTGCCGTGGCGGCGGCGGTGGCGGCCCCGGATGATTTTAACGCCATATTATCCTGTGTGAAAAAAGAATACACTTACCAGATTCTAAACACTAGAATCCGAGACCCCTTTCTGGCCCACACCGCTTATTTCTACCCCCAGCGCCTTGACCATGACCGCATGGAGAGAGCTGCCGCTGCTTTTGTGGGCACCCATGACTTTGCCGCTGTCCGCAGTGTGGGTACCCAGACGAAAACCACCGTCCGCACGGTGCATTATTTTGACGTGGAACGAGACGGGGATATCCTGCGCCTTCGTGTCTGTGCTGATGGGTTTCTGTATAACATGGCCCGGGCCATGGTGGGCACCCTGCTTTATGTGTCTGAGGGGAAAATTGAGCCGGAGGATATTCCGGGGTTGCTCCAAAAAGCCGATCGTCGCCTTACCGGCCCCACAGCCCCGCCCCAGGGGCTTGCCATGAGTCGGATTTGGTATGATGGAATTGTGGGCGAGATGATGGACAAATAAAACATGACATACTGTTGTCGCAGATAATAGGAACACCTTTGAGAAATTGCTTGTAATCCTTGAATTTACGCACTTTAGCAAAAATCAGACAGCCAGTAGACGCTATAAGAATAAAGAGGTAATCAATGAATATACCGTGAGCGTGGCTGTAAATATGGCAGGATTAAACATCTCAACGGAATGAGGCGTGTATCTTGCTTCTCTATCCAAAATCAAAAACGCAATCTAAACACGGCAAGGCCGGGAGTGTAAAAACTCTCGGCCTTTTTTGTTGCCTGTACAAAAAATTTCCAGTGAATGCCCACTCTATTCCTTTAGAGGAATCACAACCGTAAACAGTACCCCAATCCGCTCATCACTCTCCAGCCGAACTGTCCCACCCAAACTCTCTACTGCGTGTTTCACAATCGAAAGCCCAAGTCCTGTGCCGCCGGCTGCCTTACTTCGGCCGCTGTCTATGCGATAAAACCGTTCAAACATTCTCGGTTGATGCCCTAAAGGAATCGGCTCGCCATCGTTGCGGATTGAAAAAACAATCTCCTCTGCGTTCGTACTTAGACGAATTTCCACACGCCCACCCGGACGTGTATAATTTACTGCGTTTACAATGAGATTGCTAAACATCTCATAGACATTTTTCCGATTCGCACAGAGTATGATCGGCTCTATCTTAATATCCACCCTAAGCTGCTCTTGTTCGATTCGGGTCATCAACTCATCCACACACTCACGAATGAGTTGAGCAAGATTCACTTCTTCTTTTTCCCCGGCAGTCTCACCGCTCTCCAGTCTGTTAATCATAATAATATCGTTAATCAAACTGTGAAGTCGCTCCGCCTCAACTCCGATTCGTTGGAGTAATTCCCGCTTCTGCGCATCTCCCAGTGGCACATCCGCACACAAAAGTTCGGCACTGCCCTTGATTACAGTCACTGGTGTTTTCAGCTCATGGCTTGCGTTTGCGAAAAAATCTCGCCGCAAAAATGACGCTTCCCGGCTCTCAAGGGTCAAATCGTTGAATTTTTGTGCAATTTCTTTTAACTCTTTGTAGGGATAGTCGTCAGGATTCAAATACGGACGCACAATCCCTCTGTTCATCATATCATCTCTCAACTGCATAACAGGGGCGGCGTGTATGATAAACTTTTTCATTTTTCATCGCCCCCTATAAACCGATAGCCAACACCGCGTACGGTCTTTATATACTCTCGCTCCGAATCCACCACCCGGAGTTTTTGCCGCAGGGTTGCGATATGAATATCCAAAGTTCGTGTTTCGCCGTAGTAATCGTCACCCCAAACTTTGCTGAGCAGTTCCTCACGATCAATCGCCCGTTCTTGATGTTCCATCAAAATATGTAAAAGTGCAAATTCCTTAAATGTAAGCTCTAGCGGAATCCCTGCCACCACGACCTCTCGTGTTGCCGCATTGAGTGTAAGTGCGCCCGCCGACCACATCTGCTCCGGCTCTTTTTGCTCCGCCACACGCCGCAGTTGCGCCCGCACACGGGCGCAAAGTTCTAACACGCTAAAGGGCTTCGTGATATAATCATCTGCCCCTGCGTCTAGCCCGATCACTTTATCAAGCTCTGTGTCCCGTGCCGTAAGCATGATAATTGGGACGTGTCGAAGTGACTTTGACTGTCGAATTTTCCGCACCGCCTCAATGCCGTCCATCCCGTCCATCATAATATCAAAAATTGCCACAGCAGGCGGGGCTTGCTCCATCGACAGAATAGCGTCCTCGGCAGAGCCAAAGCCCACCGGAACATAGCCATGACTAGAAAGCGTCACCTCTACCAAG
>WRBE01000064.1 GCA_009779845.1 Oscillospiraceae bacterium | reverse complement strand
CCGTGTACATTGGCAGGGCAATACGACCCGCACCACGACCCTCCAATACGGCAACCTCCAATGGCGGGATTTGCTGACGCAGATCAATCTCAACGGCGCGATCACCAACGTCAATTATGACGGCAACACCGGCAATCCGCTGAATTGGCACGGCGGCGCAAGCCTCACTTGGGCCAGAGGTCGGCAGCTCCAGCGGCTCCAGCGGACGGGCGTGGATGTGACGTTTACGTACGATCACAGCGGGATTCGGACGGGGAAACGTGTGAATCGGAACGGCGCGATCACGGAGCATACGTTCTATACGCAGAATGGTACGATAGTGGGCGAGACCCGGCGGCATCCGAATGGCAACATAGATCGGCTGGAGTTTGTTTATGATGAGGCCGGGCGTCCGCTGCAGTTGATCTTTAATGGCAGAATCTACAACTATGTGCTCAATCTGCAGGGTGATGTGCAGCAGATTCGTCGCTCGACGGATGGTGTTGTGGTTGCGACGTATTTGTACAATGCGTGGGGGCAGCTTCTGCAGTCGACGGGTAGTATGGCGGAGAGTAATCCGTTGCGGTATCGGGGGTATTTCTACGATGTTGCTACGGGGTTGTATTATCTCAACAGCAGATACTATGATCCGGTGATTGGGCGGTTTTTGAACTGGGATGGATTTGTGTCTACGGGACAGAGCTTCCTTGGGCTTAATATGTTTGCGTATTGTCTCAATAACCCGGTGAATATGATTGATCCAACGGGGTATGTTGGCTTTAGCACATCGGGAGTTCAATGCTGGCATTCGCTGAATCATTTTGCCTTGATGACAGGCGGCTCTGGCAACACCACGGGATGGGCAGGCTCGCCACAGCAAGTGACAGCTACCACACAAGTAGTACAACAACTGCAACGGACGGCGAACAACCCAAATTTGCCATCACAACAGCGGATAAACGCTCAGGCGCAAGTATATGTGTTGCAAATGAGCATTCTTCATATG
The DNA here is from genome assembly GCA_009779845.1 of Oscillospiraceae bacterium. Classification (GTDB taxonomy): domain Bacteria; phylum Bacillota; class Clostridia; order Oscillospirales; family Oscillospiraceae; genus WRAB01. The sequence continues at coordinate 12,478 of WRBE01000064.1, read as the reverse complement.
CCGATCGTACTAAATCGGGAAAACCCGGCTCAACGTCTTACAAGTCAAATAATTATGGGTACACACCAAGGGGATTGGGAGAGCGCGGTGTTTCGCGCTGGCATGATTATGTATGGGGGAGCACAGATAATTGGCAGTCTTGGCAGTATGGGAACGGGAGGATCTATCATTGCTTTGGGTGTAGGCGCAATGTTTGTACCTGTTCCGGGAATGAGGCCCGCTGGTGGCATTACAATTGGGGCAGGTTTAGCTTATATGGCTTATAACGCATATAAAATAATGGATGGGTTAAAAATTATCAATGATGCTCTATTTAGAAGAGATATAACTGCTGATGATCTTATTGATTTTTTCTTCCCGCACCCGTGGAGATGATACTATGAAAGACACAAACAAAAAACTATATTTAATTCTGGCCCTTTCCGGATCTATAGTTATATGGAATTTAGCTAACGTGTTATCTACGCGTGACATAGGATTTTCAAATCTTTTAGGGCTACTGGCAGGGCTAATACTCGCTGTTTGGACATTGATTTCAATATGCTTGATAAAAAAGAAGAATCATACAAACTGCGAAGAGACTCATACAGTTCTGACAGCAGAAGGCAAGAAAGCAAACGATACAAATAAATTTATTCGATTCATACGTATTTTTTTAATTTTTGCATGGATTATAGTTGGAATTCAGTGGAGTATCCTATTATTCAACCTGTTTTATGGGCATGAAACGTTAGGAAGTATTCTACACCTGCTCTCTTGGCTGGTAGTGGCCGTTTTGGGAGAGATTTATTATAAGAAGAAAAAAAGGTGCTGAGATGAAGAACATAAATAATACGTTATACTTAGTTTTAACTATTGCTGGACTTATGATTGTGTACCATGCGGTGGATATAGTGCTGACACATAGGGAAGAATTTTCGCACTTTTTATGGCTATTCGTATGGGTGGCAGTCACTGTCTGGGTGTTGGCATCACTGTACTTGGTTAAGAAGAGAAATAGCGAAAACAGAAACGGTATATTGCATTTTGGGGAAAAAATAGATGCGCTCAATGTGAAGAAATACATTTGGCTAATACGTATTCTTTTGGCTTTTTTATGGTTTAGAGTTGTAGGGCTGACAGTTATCCTGTCAAATGTCATATCAACAAATTTTATATTAGGCAATATGCTTCCGGAAGAGATATTTGATAATCATATACTTCAGGAAAACATGTTTGGGATACATGAACTTGTAGGAGCAGGACTTCAACTATTTACGGGGCTGATAGTAGCGATCTTAGTATCAATTTACTTTATGCGACGAAAAAGCAGACGTCAAACTTGAAAAGGCCAAAGGAGGAAGCGTCGGAGTTACACTTCCCATACTTGGATTTGACCCTATATGGTTTCTTCGTTAATATACAGGCCTACCATAATTATACGGCAATTAAGAATGGGTGAAATTGATGTATCTGTTGCAAAAGTTTTGGGTTTGTTTTTATATTTTGGCTATGGCACTCGCTTTTCTCGGCCCGGGGCAGTTGGAAGGCTCGGGGATGGCAATTGGCCTATCACTAGTGGTGGATGCTTTTGTTAATTGGTGGTACAAGGACTTAAAAAATGCAAAAATTTTTACAGATAAAGATATCTTGAGTCGTGGCCCAGGAAGAGTTCTTTTACTTGTGTTTAAATCTCCTTTTGTATATTGTATCATTGTGTTTACCCGTGTTTTTTTGGGTATCAGGGCAATTTTCTTTGCGGAGCCACAGACAGAAGTGTTTCAGGCATTGCCGTTTTGGGAATCTATAAGTAATATTTTCTCTGTATTATTTGTTGTATTTGTTGCATTGGCTCTCGCCATTGGCATTTTTCTTTCTAGCACCAGACTATGTACATATTTTAAGGATTTGAGAGCCGCATTTCCGCCCCAGATCGAGCGGGCTACGATTCCAGAGGATATAACACACAAATACTATGGGGTGAGCGTTGTTGTTGGCATACTTTCATTTTTACCAGGGTATGGAATTATCTTAGCTCCAATAGGCCTATCGCTGGGCTATAGAAGCAAAAGAAAAAACGCAATTATTTTGAGCTATATTGGGTTGGGGATTCAAATTGTATTTGTTGTGCTTTTGGGGATTTTTTTTGGTTGACCACAATCTGACGCGGATCATCAGCGGGCCGGCGGACAATACGGACGCGCACAATCTGATGATGGAGATCGCGTACGATGTGCGGGGGAACGCCATCGGCTCCACGTTGACGGGTCACCGGCGGAATCTGGCGGCGGACGAGCCGTTTACCCGGCTGGTGATGCGCTCTCGCAAGAAAAAGCGGATAAACTAGTTTTGGACAATGAATTTGTATAAACAACGCGGGCATACGCCCTTGACTTTGCTACGCAAAGTCGTGTGCAAAAAGGGGTCTTCCTTGGGGCACGTTTAGTTGCGCCTGTTTTGTCAAAATCTGAACGGCCATTGAAAACCCAGTGCTTTCAATGGCCGCGCTCTTTGCCTACACGGTTTTTCAAAAATTCAGAGACTGACATTGAGGCACACACTGACTGCCTGTTGTTGGAAGTGGTTTTTGTAGGTGTAACGCAGGTGTTACACGTGTGTTACGCCTGTCCAAAAATGCTTGCAATTATGGGTTTGGCATGGTAAAATTTCTAACAGAAAAGCCACGATTAAAAGGCACATCTTTTTATGATAGCAGGAAGAGAGAAAGCACGTATTAAAGATTCATGAAATGGCGGCGAGGGAAGCATGGTCATACGCAGTCGGCGGTTTTTGGTCGGGATCATTGGGCTTTTACTTTGCGTTATTTTTATTATCAACTCTGGGGCTGTTGATTTTGACCGCGAACCCTATTTTATCGTACAACGGGCGCGGGTACTTACGGTGGATAACAGCCGCCTTTCCCCCGACCCCTACGTGCAAAATTTATATATTGGGCGGCAGACCATAGAGATTGAGGTTTTAAGCGGTGACCACAGCGGACAGCGGTTTCGGATTGAAAACACCATGTCTCGCTTTTTCAATCACCAGGCCGTACCGGGGATGGAACTCTTAGTATCCATCAACACCAATCAAGAGACAGGCCAAGTTGTGCATGTGGATGTATTCGGCCACTCACGGGCAAATTTTCTCTACGTATTTGTCGGATTTTTCCTCTTGATTCTCTTGCTCATCGGCCGTAGGAAAGGACTTTACTCGGCGATTTCCTTGCTATTTACGCTGATCATGGTCGTGTTCTTTCTCATCCCCTTTATCATAAGAGGACATAACCCGATCCTGTTTGCGATATTTACGGCGGCGCTGACTACGGTGTTTTCTATCTTTATGGTCAGTGACATCAGCCTGAAAAGCCTTGCCGCCATCGGGGGGACACTGGCAGGCGTGACAAGTGCTGGGATTGTTGGTGTTATCGCCGGGCGGGTTAGCCACATTTCCGGGATGCACTTAGAACACGCAGAGGAGTTAATCTTCCGATCCCAAGATGCCGTGATTCAGATACCCCAGCTCTTGTTCGCCGGCATCGTCATTGCCGCGCTTGGTGCGGTGATGGACGTGGGCATGTCTATTTCATCGTCGGTGTTTGAGATTAAACGGGCGAATCCCAAAATGGACACGAAAAGGCTTTATAAAAGCGGCATGACCATCGGTGGAGATATTATGGGGACCATGTCCAACACCTTGATTTTGGCTTTTGCAGGGGCATCTATCACCGTTATGGTGATTATCGCCCTGTATGAGTTGCCGTATTTGCGATTTATTAACTTGGATCTATTGGCCCTGGAGATTGTGCAGGGCTTATCCGCCAGCATTGGACTTATCTTAGCTGTCCCCGTCACAGCATTTTTGGCGGCATTGCTGGCATCGAACAACAAGGTAAGTGCGTTTTTGAAAGATAGAGTAAAAGTGGCAGAGCAAGATGTGTCAGAAAATTAAGGAGGAACTTGTACTATGCATACCTGGATGAAAAGAAGCAAGAAGGCGTTAGCACTGATTCTAGCGCTGGTTATGGTAGCCACCGTCTTTCCGGCGGCAGCGGTTGCGTATGCCACGGAGGAACCGTCGGCCCTGCCGCCCGTCGTGGACTTGACGCAGAATCTGTACACGGACAATATCGTGTCAGAAGAGGAAGTAGCGGAGATTATTGCGCGGGCTGAGGCCTCTGTTGAGATGCCTGAAGTGCCTATTGAGACACCTGCTGAAACGTCTGTTGAGATTGAGACGTTGAGTGGGGGGCGAGAGACATTGGCAGAATGGCGGCTTGCGACGGGCGACTTGCCTGCCAATGCTCCAGGTGCTGGCAATCGAACTGCTCCAGCAACAGGTGGGAGCCTTGAGGACATTGCCCAGCTACAATTTTTTGTCAACCTCCCCGCGGAGCGGGAGACGCCGGGCGATGTGACTACTCCATTGGTTGCTCGACGGCTGACATTTCAAGTGGGCGGTGCGAATGTACGCAATGCGGCTGGGGATAACCAGGGTGGCCTGAACAATGCGGCCAATAATGCAGCACCGCCAAACCACGCTTGGTGGCAAATCAGCCTTGACACGCGAGACTTCTCCGACTTGGAAGTGTCTTGGGAGATGCAATCAGCCGGTACCGGGCCTCGTGATTTCCAACTCCAGTATAGTTTAGTCGGTGGCACGGACGCGGCCAACTGGACAAATGTTGGCGGCCCGGTTATCATCACCCAAAGTGGTGATGGGAATGGCCATGCCATGGGCAATATACCCAACCGTGAAGATAACGTATTCACCATAGAATTGCCGGAAGCAGTGGAAGACGAAGAATCCGTTTACTTGCGCTTGGTAATTACGTCGAATCTTTCCGCAAGAAATGGTCTGCCCAATAACGCTTCAACGATTGCCGGGACGGAAGCAATGGCAGGTACAGGCGCGCATCGAATCAACGACATCGTTATCACAGGTGCGAACGAGTCGTCTGACCCGGGGCCAGCGGTGACCCATACGATTGCCCAGGCGCGGGCAGTGGGAGTTGTGGGCTCCGGCCCCGGAACCTTCGTAACTGTGGAGGGCGATATCACAGGCTCGCAAGCTGCAAATGTTGCGTTCATGCAAGCGGCAAACGCAAGCGGCCCAAATGACGGTATTATGGTGCAGGTAACAGGTGCAGCAAACTTTATCGGCCAACGCGTTCGAGTGTCGGGATATGTTCGGACGATGCAAGGACATTTGCGGATAAACGCGAACGATAATAATACGGCAGCACCTGTGACGCCTCATTTTGTAGCGAATTTTCCCACACCAATCATTCCGATACCTATTACTCTTGCGCAAGCAGAAACAGGCTTCCAAGGGATGCTCGTGTCTCTGGCCCATCCAGTGCAAATTGCGACAAGAACAGGGGATACCCTGGCAAACCATCCCCTCGAGGGGACAGGTACCGAGTTGCGTGCGAATTTTACTTTCCCGGCGGCACTTAACAATTTGGATGTGCAAGGTGGCGACTGGGTAAATATACACAGAGGCCATGTACTCTATTTCAATCAAACGCATCAAATTTATTCTTCAACGTCAAATTCTCTTGCGGATATAACAGGAATTACACACGCCAATCGTATTTCGGTATATACGCCAAGCACAACCCCCACCATCTCCGTGGCTGCGCAAACTGGTACGCTCACAGCGGGCGCGGCTGGGAGCGCTGCCTTCGTCGTAACAACCGCACATATTGACGACGGTACGGCTATTACGCTAAACGGTGCGCCGACTTGGGCAACGCTTGCCACGACAACAACGACGACAACTGGAAACAGTACGACTATTACGATAGATGTTACGACGGCCGCTGTGGCTGGTACGTATCCGCTGACGCTGACAGCTACAGTTGGAAGCGAGACAATAACCTCTAACAGCTTCAACCTCGTGGTAGATGCGGCGGGAGGGCCGACGGTGATTTCGATTGCCGATGCCAACATTGCACCTGTGGGGACGACTGTGAGGATTGCGGGCCGGGCGAGACTGGACATGAGTGCCGCTGGCACGGGCGGTCTTTTAGGGAACTTGTTTGTGCAAGACGGGACAGACCCGCAAGATGGCATCTTAGTCTGGAATGGTGGTGTGGGCGGTTTTGGCTCCTTAGCTGATTATGATAATCAGTGGGTCGAAGTAACAGGCACCATAACCACGAATGGCCCATGGAATCGAGTTCTCAACCTTCACAACTCTGGCGAGGCAACTTCTAGTGGGACGATTGAAGTTGCGCAAGCAGAGGGCCGAACGCCATTTCCGCCGATAGATGTCACCTTAGCGGATATCTTCAATGGAGACTATATGTTCATGCGGGTTGCTTTGAGTCCGGTGCAGTTTGGGGCCAACGATGACCGTGCGAGCTTTCTCACAGCTCCGGGCGTGAACACGGCTGCCTCGGCAGGACGCTCTCATTTTATCATGGAACCCGGTGCTGGCGGGCGGAGAATCGAATTGAGACCGCCACAGGCAGCTGCAAATGCTGCGAATCCGTTGGATGCGTATGCCACTGGGCAGTGGATCAATATCACAGATGCCTATGTAACATGGCTCCCCGCCAGAAATGCGATCCAGATTATCCGGGCGGTGACGGAGTCAGTGGCGGAGGTGCCGATTGCGCCTATTACTGCCAGCCCGGCGTCAGGAGAGAGTCTGATTGTTGGGGAACAGGTAACGCTTAGTACGCCGACGGTAGGAGCTGTCATTGTCTACCACGTGAACAACGGCCCGTGGCAGGAAGCCGTAGGGAACACAGTACAGGTTGAGGTAGACGGATTCATAGCGGGCGCGGCCACCATTTCGGCCTTTGCCCGACTGGGATCAATCGAATCGGCTCCGGCGACCTTTACGTATTATGAGACAGATGGACCCGCCAGAGCGAGAGAAGCAATTGTGATGTGGGAGCTTCCCAATGACACTGCTTTCAATGCGAACTGGAATGGAACCACCCGGATGCTGGGCGCAACAGGTGGTCCGCACAGAAGTGGGGCGACGCTGCAGTTTTTGACAAGTGCGCCCGGCGGCGCGGCACCTTTCCAAGCGCGGAATTTGAACAGAACGGGTAGCGGCGCAAATGTGTTAAGTCCGACAGATGCAGCGAACAACGTAGGTCCGTTGACGGGCGGAGAAGCTTGGTGGCAAGCCAGAGTATCCACACGTGATTTTGCCAATATCAATGTGACATGGGAACAACGCGTCAGTAACAATAACACTGCCCCCCAGAACTGGAGACTGGAGTTTAGGGTGGGCGAAACGGGTTCGTGGACACCCGTGCCTATCGCTGTACCCGTGGCGAATGTCGGTGGTTCGTACGCGATGAGCGGGACAGGTCTGACCACCTATACATCGGGCGTATTTCCTGTGGGGGCAAACAACCAAGATGTACTCTACCTGCGTTGGATGGTGACGACGAACTCCACAGCTGGAACGACGCAGATTCAGAACATCGTCATTACCGGCGAGGATCCGGATATTGCGCTTTACAGTAACCCGCCGGGCGGTAGCGTTCTCCCGGTTGAGGGCCAGACGGTGACCCTTTCCACCACGGCGCCGGGCGCTACGATCGTCTACAGCCTCAATGGCGGGCCATGGGTGGCGTCAGTCGAAGCCGGAGACCCGGTGGATGTGTTCGTCACATTCTCCCATGGCAGAACGGCTACGATACAGGCCTTCTTGCGGACGGGAGCAGTGGAAACACGTGTGGTGACCTTTACATATAGCCGTCCGGCGGAAATGTCCATTGCGGATGCCAATGCGATGTCGCTCGGTGAATTTGTGATTATTGAAGGCTATGCCACGCGGATTACAGGCACCTCGCAATTGGATAGCCAGAATCTGTGGGTGCAAGACGACTCAGGGAACCCCCACAGCGGGATCGTTGTGCGGAGCAGAACGGTCAGCTTAGAGAGCTATGTCGGCCAGCGGGTTCGGGCGGCCGGTGAGAGAACCATATTCCGGGGACTCAATCAAATCGATATCGGGTTTGGTACAGGTTCTAGTTTGGATGGCGGTATGGGAAGCATCACCCGCCATGGGGCAGGTGCGCCTGATGTGACACCCGTTGTGTGGACGGGCGATCTGCGCGGGTCGGGCTATCGCTTTATGCGGATTTCGCTGGATTCCGTAGAATTCCTTGCAGGGGAAGAAAGCCTTGTCACTCCGTTGCCGCCTGTTGGCATGGACATCCTTGCATGCCCTGACGGGACGAGGATTGAATTGCAAGTTGCAGAAAATTCACCCCTTCAGCCAGATGCGCTTGAAAGCGGCGACTGGATCAGTATCGATTTCGCCTATGTGGGCTGGAATGATCTGAGAGGGGCCGTGCAGCTGTTAGGGGCGCAAATCTCACGTGCGGATGCGCCTCTGGTTCGGCACATAACGGCAACGCCCCAGTCGGGCGCCGTGATACCCGAACTCGGAACTGTGCGGCTGGAGACCGAGACCCAGGGCGCACAAATTCGCTATCGTGTCAACGGTGGCGAGTGGCAGACATCGGCTTCGAATGTCGTAGATGTGACAATTCCGGCCTTTGACCAAGAGGGCGATACGGCTGTGATTGAGGCCTATGCCGTGCTGGGGGCAGACCGGACGCCGTCGCGGACATTTACCTATACGCAGGCCGCTGTGGCGCCTGTGTTGCCGAATCCCTTCAGCGGACGGATTCGGCCCGATACAACTGTGACCTTGGAGACCGCGACACCGGATGCGCGGATTTACTTCAGTATCAATGGCGGCCAGCCTACGTTTTACGCCGACGGAATTCTCGTCACAGGGGCAATGCTTTCGGCGCCGGTGTACATTGAGGCGTGGGCGACGGCACCAGGGTTCTTATATAGTGAGCGGCTGGAACTCAGGTTTGAACTTCGGGACATGCGTTCTGGGGATGTGTTCTTTGGCCAACTACATGCCCACACCGGGATGTCGGACGGTACAGGCACGCCGGCAGAGGCATTTGCCGAGGCGAGAGACATTGCCGGACTTGATTTCTTCGGCCTTTCTGACCACTCAAACGATTTCGACTGGGGTTTTGTAGATGGACCCGGCAGCCCCATAGCCGGCCCCGAAGATTTGTGGCCGGTATTAAATCTGCGGGAATACCAGCGCTGGGGCAGCAATGCTTGGGAAGTGAGCCGTGCAGCCGCAGAGGCGGCCAGAGAGGAGGGGGTCTTCCTCTCTACCACTGGGTTTGAATTTACCTGGGGCGGTGGGCCGGGACATATGAACACCTTTAACACCACAGGTTGGGTGTGTCGCAGAAACGCTTGGCTCAACATCGGCGGCAACAATGACCAGAGGCTGCTCAATTACTACGAGTTGTTGCGCAACACGCCTGAGTCGGTGTCCATGTTCAACCACCCGGGGACCACCTTCGGCAACTTCAATAACTTTGCCCATTTTGACCCGCAGACCGCAGCTAGAATTCCATTGATCGAGGTGGCAAACGGTTCGGGTGCTATCGGCATGGGTGGATACTTCCCCGCTTACGAGCAGTTTACCATGGCACTAGACCGGGGCTGGTTGCTAGCGCCCGCCAACAGCCAGGATAACCACACAGGAAACTTTGGCTTTGCCAACGAAGGACGTGTGGCTATCTATACCAACAACTTCACTTATGAAGGCATGTGGCAGGCCCTCCGTGACAGAGCTGCTTACTCCACGGAAATCCGCGACATGGAAATTATCTACTACGCGGAGTTTGAAAGCGGCGGCGCGACAATTCGTGAACCCATGGGATCAATGATCAGCACCGTTCCCGACGAAGTGCGCTTTGAGGCAGACATTTATGTTCCTAACCCGAGCATGGTGTATTTCCCCGGACTTGAGCCTGACGATCCCCCGCTCCGGGCCTATAGGGACAGCTACACGGTCCAATTTGCGGAACTAGTCACAAACGGCGGCGTACGCCTTGGACGGCAGTATTTCAACGACGGATTGGGCATGCCAAACGGCCAACCCGCTCTATATGAATTTACCATGTCAAACCCAGAGCCGGGGTATTACTACCTGTGGATCATTTCCACAAGCGATAGAGACGGGAGCCAAAGAATTGCCGTGACGGCACCGATCTGGATTGGGCGCGCACCTCTTGTCGGCATCTCTGAAGTAACGGCGGATAGATTTATGCCGGTCACCGGCGAGCCGGTGGAGCTGACCACCCATTTCTTCAACGACCATGGAACCGCTGTCACAGTTCTAACCCTGGAATTCTTCTTAGGCGGCGGCGATACACCCTTTGCCACGCTGACACCCAACCTTGTCATCCAGCCCGGAGAGATGCCCACGATTTCATACAGCTTCACGCCGGACTTTCCCGGTATTGACAGCATTCATGTGCGGGCAATTATCAATGTTGACGGAAGTCATCGCACCTATACCGGCTTTGTTGACATCGTGACTTACGCCAACGAGACGACAGGGCGTATTGGCATCGATGCCGCGCACTTCAATGAGGGTGTTGATGGGCGCAGCAGAGATTCCTTCACAAACTTCGCCCGGATGGCGGCGAGCATGAACTTGGTCACAAGTGTATTCCGCACGGATGCGGACATTATCGCCGCCGCCAATGACCCGAGATACCAGTTGCTCCTATTCGCGCCACCGGGCAGAGATGGGGGGATTCTGGACAGAGGCTATCACCGGGTGTACAGCCAAGAGGTCTTAGACGCGGTGAGTGACTTTGCGGACGGGGGCGGCACTGTTGTCGTCACGGGTTTGAGAAATTTGATTGACGGGAGTGGACGGATACCTGGCATAGATGGCGCCTCATCCCATCAGCAAAACCGGCTGTTGGCGGCTTTGGGATCTCATATCCGAGTTGCGGATGCCGGGCACAACGCCCCGGTTGGATGGCGGTACACGCCAGAGTCCACCGGGCATATGCACCGTCTGCGGTATCGTCATAACTTTAATTTGGATAATCCATTTATGACCGGCGTCCAGCCCCATCCGGGCGGGGCGACCGGCAGAGGGCAGACGTTCCGGGTATTCAACACCGGGGCATTGTACACGGTGAATGATCCAAACGCACTCATCACGAGTGCAGAATTGGATGCGGCACATGTCCAGCGCGGTTCGCTGCCAACCGGCGTAGACCCCATGATATTTGCCCATCCGAACTCTTCAGTCAATGACGGGAACTCAGATCAGGGCATGGGACGCACCAAATTCCCGCTTCAGAACAATTTCCCACGCTATAGTTCCACCTATAGAGGGGGCGACCCCAACGTGGGGACAGGCAACCAAGTTCTGATGGCCGCTTCTGAGCGGGTGGGCGATGGATATGTCGTGGTGTTTGCGTCAAACTTCTTTAGTAACTTCGACGTGGCACCGGAGATTGATTTCTTCGGGCAATTGCCCACGGCCAACTCCACCATCGCTGAAAATCTACTCCGCAGAGTGGAGCCTGAGCCAGTAATCACTCCGATTGCCGATGTGCGTGAGGCGACGCCCGGACGGGGTAGCTGGTTTACCATCGAAGGGACTGTGATGTCTAACCCCATGAGCCCGCCAGCCGGCCATGCGAGAGGATTTACAAACTCTCTCTATATTGAAGACGACAGCGGCGGCATCAACATCTTTGAGGTGTCGAGAGGCATGGTGGTTGGGCAGACAGTGCGGGCATACGGCTATGTGAGCTCCTACCAAGGGGAGACCCAACTGACGATCCACTTAGGTGGCAGTATCAGTGTCATTGATGGTGCCATTAACGAGAGACCTTGGACAGATCGGACGATAGAACAGGCCCTCTCTGGTGCGTTTATGGGCGACTTGGTTCGGGTAGAGGGCGAGGTCTCCAATGTAGTGGTGCAGGGCGGCGCAATGCAGTTTACCCTCACCGACGATGACGATAACGCGATCCCCGTGTTTATGCGCGCGTATATTACGCCGGGTGTTAATCTCGACTTTGTCGTAGATGGCGCATGGGTCAGTGTGGTGGGCTTCTCCTCCCATGGTGAGACGATGGGCGGTGCGAATATGCACCGTATCCGTCCGAGGGATCGAAACGAGATTGAGTCCGCACTGGATCTCAGAGCGCTGGCAGCTGCGATCACGGCGGCAAATGCTCGTGTGGAGAACAATTACACGCCTGCGTCTTGGGCGGCGGTCAATCGTGATGGGGCGGTTTCCGCTGCGCAAGCGGTGTTGAACGATCTCAACGCGACCCAGCAGCAGGTCGATGCCGCAGTGACGGCGCTGAATACGGCGCTGGCGGGCTTGGCCGCCCGCGCAAATAGGGAGGCGCTGGCAGCTGCGATCACGGCGGCAAATGGACGCGTGGAGAATAATTACACGCCTGCGTCTTGGGCGGCGGTCAATCGTGATGGGGCGGTTTCCGCTGCGCAAGCGGTGTTGAACGATCTCAACGCGACCCAGCAACAGGTCGATGCCGCAGTGACGGCGCTGAACGCAGCGCTGGCGGGCTTGGCCGCCCGTGCAAATACGGAGGCGCTGGCAGCTGCGATCACGGCGGCAAATGCCCGTGTGGAGAGTAATT
>WRBE01000063.1 GCA_009779845.1 Oscillospiraceae bacterium | reverse complement strand
CTGGTTCTTCGCCTCCGTACTGGGTGCGGCGAACGACCACTACTTGTCCAGAGATGGGGAAGGGGATATTAGCTGGAAGTATATTCGTATCCAGCCGGAATAATCCCAGACTTAGTGTAACACCACCCCGGCCCGGTGCTTTCGTACTGGGCCGGGGTAATGTATAACACACCACTTGTATTTAGTGCATCTCTGCAGAAGGGCGGACTTGTCGTTATGAAACACCCAAAAACACAGATGCAATTCAGATACTATGAAACGTCGCCGGACTGTCATGTACTAGCGCTTTTGGGGTCGAGCTGGAATCGTGAGTACGGCAACGATCTTGAGACACTGCATTTCCACAATCACCTTGAAATAGGGTATTGCAGAGATGGCGGTGGCACAATGGACTATGGCGACAGGAAACTACCCTATACGAAAGGGAGCATCACGGTTGTGCCGCCAAACCACATCCATCACACAAACAGCCATCTCGGCAAAAAGTGTCATTGGGAATACCTCTTTGTGGATGTGGAGAGCATTTTGCACAACCAATTCTCAGAACGTGCTTACCGCCAGGCCCAGTTCATCCAGCAGATATACAAAGAGGCACTGGTGTTGCAACACGCAGAGCATCCCCAAATTGCAAATCTAATCCTTGCCATCATGGAAGAACATCGCGGGAAAGCGAAACATTACATAGACAGCGTGAAAGGGATGTTGCAATCGCTCATGATCTGTCTTGTGCGGCTGGGTGACGAGGCGGCGGATGATATCAGTACCGACAAGCGTGTCGGCGCAATTACTGCCGCAATTGACTATGTCGCCAAGCATTATAGAGACAAGATAACCATCTCTACGCTTGCGGAGGCTTGTCATTTGAGTGAAACACATTTTAGAAGGTTGTTTTCGCAAGCAATCAACATGTCGCCGCAAACATATATAAACCGCATCAGGATAGATGCCGCCTGCAAACTGTTGCGTACCACGAACGAGGCAATTGGCGAAATTGCGGTCAAGTGTGGCTTTGTGACGATATCGTCTCTCAATCGTAATTTTAAAGAGACGATGGGGATGTCGCCCACACAATTCCGCAAGGATACGCAATACTATGTGCGTAAGCTCAACGACAGCCGCATTCTTCCATACGAAGGTTGGCGGTAGTATGAACGCTCCTATGCGCGGCGGGTTCTATCCATGATCCAAATGGTCGATTTTGCATAACGTTTGAGCAATTGAGCAAACAAAACTTAGCCAGAATCTGATATATTATTTTTGTACAGGTATGTGAAAAACGGAGAAAGACACAACGAATTGTCGTGTCTTCACCGTAATTTAATTAATTAGTTCAGGAGGAGTAAAAAAATGAAAAAGTTTCTAGCAATTGTCCTATCCGTTCTCATGCTCGTCGCACTGGTCGCCTGTGGTGCGACCACCACAACAGAGACACCGCCTGTTGAGGCGGAAACCCCTGCGCCGACCCCTGCACAGACACCCGATGAAGACGAAGAAGATGACGAACCCGCCGGTGGCACACTGACTGTGTGGTGCTGGGACCCGACATTCAACATCTTCGCAATGGAAGAAGCTGCAAGAATCTATGCGGAAATGAATCCCGGCTTTGAGCTGAACATAGTCGATATGGCTTGGGATGACATCCAAATTGCGTTGACCACTGCCGCAACTGCTGGCAACCTTGATGTTCTTCCGGACATCGTTCTGATGCAAGACAACGCATTCCAAATGAATGTCATAAACTTCCCAGAGCTGTTCCTCGACCTCACTAACTCTGGTATTCCGTTCAATGAGTTTGCCGCTGCAAAGGCCGGGATGTCAATGGTAAACGGCAACAACTTCGGTGTGCCTTTCGATAACGGCACCACGATTACCGCTCTGCGTACCGATGTGTTGGAAGAAGCCGGCTACACCATGGAAGATTTTGAAAACGTCACTTGGAACGAGTTCATTGAGCTCGGCAGAAGTGTTCTTGCACAAACCGGTATGCCCTTGCTTGCCACAGAAGCAGGCGGCGGTGACTACATTGCGTTTATGCTCCAATCTGCCGGTGTGAGCCTGTTCAATGCTGACGGTTCCCCGAACATCGCAGACAATGCTGCGCTTATCGAAGCCATCAATGTATACCTTGAGCTTGTTGAATCCGGTGTTGTGCTAGAAGTTAACAACTGGGATGAGTACATTGGCTCATTTGTAAACGGTACTGTTGCTGGTACCATCGCTGGTTGCTGGATCCTCGGTTCCGTACAGAGTGCTGACGACCAAGCGGGCAATTGGGGTGTAATGAGCATTCCAAGACTGGATATCCCGGGCGGCACCAACTATTCCAATTGGGGTGGCTCAAGCTGGGCGGTCACATCTAACGCCAACGCTGAACTGGCCATCGACTTCCTACGCCACACGTTCGCAGGAAGCACGGAACTCTATGAAGTCATTCTACCGGCTGCCGGTGCGCTGTCTACTTGGGCCCCTGCCGCTAACAGCACCGTTTATGCAGAGCCGCAACCGTTCTTTGGCGGCCAAGCAGTGTTTGCTGACATCGTGAGATTCTCAGGCAATGTTCCAGCCATCACCACAGGCGTATTCTTCTACGAAGCCCGTGATGCTGTTGGATTTGCTGTAGTTGATATCCTCGGCGGCGCAGACATAGAGCAAGCCCTGCAAGAAGCACAAGACCTCCTTGTGTTCCAAATAGGCTAAAAGTGCTCTCAGGCAGTTTGATCTGAATCCGTTGTTCGGAAGAACTGCGTTCGCTCGCGGTCCAAAAAGCGGGCGAGCGCAGTTCATTCTTTTCTCGCACTCTTGCGTGGGATTCCGGATAGTCAGTACCCTAGGGGGAGGGAATTATATATGCAAATGTCCGAGCGTGCTATCACACGAAAACCCAAGCTGAGTCTGGCACAAAAACGGGGATTAACCGGATGGGCGTTTTTGGCTGTTGCAGCAGGTCTTATCATATGGATGAATTTTTACCCGATGGTGAGAGGGTTTTATATCGCACTACAGTCAGGAGTCGGAGCAAATATGCAATTTGCCGGAGACTTAAATTTCCGAAGGCTTTTTGCTGACCCGCAATTCCGTCAAACGATTTCTACTACATTCCTGTACCTTGTGGTTCAGGTACCCATTATGCTCTTAACCGCACTGGCTCTCGCTTCCATGCTCAATAATCGGAACTTAAAAGGGAGAGGTATTTTCCGCACAGCGATTTTCCTTCCCTGTACGGTGGGTCTTGTCGCTTATGCGCTTGTTTTCCGTCAAATGTTTGCCTTTGACGGTCTAATCAATACCATCCTAATCAATGTTGGAATTTTAGAAACCGGGCACAATTGGCTCGGCACGGCATGGTCGGCGCGGTTGGTTATCATCCTCGGCCTGCTATGGCGGTGGACGGGCTTTAACATGATATTCTACTTAGCGGGCTTGCAAAACATTGACCGCTCTATCTATGAGGCGGCGCGGATTGACGGTGCCAACCCCTTCCAGCAGTTTTGGAAAATCACCATCCCGCTACTCAGGCCGGTGATTTTGCTCACGGCAATCATGTCCACCAATGGTACGCTCCAGCTCCTTGACGAGTCATTGAATCTGACAATGGGCGGGCCCGGCATTACATCGCGGACGATGGCACACCAAATCTTTGCGACGGCGTTCCAGGGCAACCCGAATATTGGATACGCCTCGGCCATGGCGTTCGTTATCTTTGTCATGGTGGCGGTGCTTGCTTTGCTCCAAATGAAAGTGGGTGATAAGCGATGAAGATAAGAATTTCGAGTATTTTTATGTATGTGTTCCTCGCCATTGCGGCGTTCTTATCTATTTTCCCCTTGCTCTGGACGGCGATTTCCGCCACAAACAGCAGTGTTGACATCATACGCGGCACCATGTTACCGGGGACGTATTTGCTCCAAAATCTGAATCAGTTACTTGAAATGGCAGATGTGAGAACGGCGTTTATCAATTCAGCGCGCAATGCTGTGTTGCTTACGTTCTGTTCTGTCCTCATCTGCTCTCTGGCTGGGTATGGCTTTGAGATTTATCACAGCAAGGCGAAAGACAGAGTGATGAGCATGTTGTTGCTCTCAATGATGGTACCGTTTGTTGCGGTCATGATTCCTTTATTCCAGCTTGTTTCGAATATGGGATTGTTAGATTCGACAATCGGATTCATGCTGCCAACCCTAGCAACCGCATTTTTGGTCATGTTCTTTCGCCAAAACATTCGCTCGTTCCCTCATGAGATGATTGAAGCGGCACGGATCGACGGTTTGAATGAAATTAGCATCTTTTTCCGCATCTTCATGCCGACCATGAAGTCTACCTATGCGGCTGCCATCACCATTACGTTCATGGCCGCATGGAACGTGTTCCTCTGGCCCAGAATCATCATGATGGATCCGGCCAGTATTACGATGCCGATGCTGATCTCGAACTTGACTGCCGGCTATGTGACGGATTTCGGTGTGATCATGCTTGCTGTGATGATTGCTACGCTCCCGACCATACTCATCTTTTTCTTCTTGCAAAAGTATTTTGCAGAGGGTATTGCGGGAACGATAAAGTAACAGAAGCAGGTTTCAGCAAAAATCCAACCTAACTATATCGAAAGGCAAACAATCATTATGAAGTTTAATTACGCCAACATAACAGACCCTCGTTTCTTTCGTGAAAATCGGCTTGCGGCGCGCTCTGACCATAAGTATTACCGCACGGAAGCGGAAGCGCAGGCGCAAGAGAGCAGTTTTTTACATAGCCTCAATGATTTGTGGAAATTCAGCTACGCCAAAAACTATGCGTTGGCCCCGAAGGGCTTTGAACAGCTTGACTACGACTGTAAATGCTGGGATGACATTGTCGTGCCGGGGCATATACAGCTACAGGGCTATGATATACCGCAGTATGTGAATGTACAGTACCCATGGGACGGCCACGAAGAGATTGAACCGGGCGAAATCCCCATAGACTTCAACCCCGTGGCAAGCTATGTGAAATATTTTGAGATACCGGAAACATGGCAGGGAGAGGATATCCATATCTCTTTCCAAGGCGTGGAGAGTGGGTTTGCGCTGTGGCTCAACGGCCATTATGTCGGCTATGGGTCAGACGGTTTTACTCCGTCAGAGTTTGCGCTTACTCCATATCTCAAAGACGGGGAAAACAAGCTGGCTGTCCAAGTGTTCAAATTCACGGCGGGTAGCTGGATTGAA
Source organism: Oscillospiraceae bacterium (assembly GCA_009779845.1). GTDB lineage: Bacteria > Bacillota > Clostridia > Oscillospirales > Oscillospiraceae > WRAB01. The sequence goes on along the minus strand of WRBE01000063.1, from coordinate 9,296 downwards.
GACCAAGATTTCTTCCGCTTTTCTGGAATTTTCCGGGATGTGTTTCTCTTTACTGTGCCCAAGGTGCATGTGTGGGACTTGAAGGTAGAGACGCAGTTGAGCGAAGACTATACAGATGCAACATTATGCGTGTCCACGCAACTCTCCGCAGATGCTGCGGGCACTCTGGAAGTACGCCTGCTTTATGGCGGAGAACAAGTTGCCACCACGATGATCACAATTGCGGGTGACACACAGATTAACATGTCCGTGGCATCCCCACGCTTATGGAGTGCGGAATGTCCCAACCTCTATCAGCTTGAGCTGTTCGTCCGGGGCAGTCAGGGCACTTTGCAGGAGATGATTGTACAGGACGTGGGGTTCCGCCGGTTCGAGATGATTGACCGCATGATGCACCTAAACGGTAAGCGCATTGAGTTTTATGGTGTGAACCGTCATGAGTTTTCTTGCTATTCCGGACGGGTACTCACGAAGGCGCAGATGGAACACGATGTTCGTACCATGAAACAAAATAACATCAACGCTGTCCGTGCCTCACACTACCCCAACGATTCTTATTTTTACGAGCTTTGCAGCAGATACGGCCTGTATGTGATTGATGAGGTCAACATGGAATCCCACGGTAGATGGGATGTCATCCAGATTGGGCGCGGCCTAGATGCTTCCTTACCGGGGGATAACCCGGCGTGGCGAGATATGGTCATGGATCGGGTGGACAATCTGTTCTATTGGCATAAAAACCACCCCAGTATCCTCATCTGGTCCTGCGGCAATGAGTCCCTCGGCGGTAGTATCATCTTCGAGATGGCACAGCGGTTCCGGGCCTTAGATGCAACGCGGCTTGTCCACTACGAGGGGGTACACTGGGATCCGCGCTACCCCGACTCTACGGATATGTATTCTCAAATGTATACACCTGCCGCAGATGTGGAGAAGTTTCTGCGTGAAAACCGGGAAAAACCCATGATTATGTGTGAATATGTCCACACAATGGGCAACTCTGGCGGTGCGATGCATAAGTATATCGACCTTATGACCAGTGAGCCTCTTTATCAAGGCGGATTTATCTGGGACTTCATTGACCAGAGTCTGTTTAAAAAAGACCGCTACGGCAAGGGGTTCCAAGCATACGGCGGCGACTTTGGCGACCGGCCATGTGATTATAACTTCTGCGGCAACGGCATTCTATACGGCGACAGAACGCCTTCGCCGAAGCTGCAAACGGTCAAATACAATTATCAAGGAATCACGGCGGACGTTTCGGCAGATCAAGTTGTCGTACGCAACAAGAACCTGTTTACATCCACCGCCGCATATGACTGTGTGGTTCTGTTAGAAAAAGACGGCAAGGAGATTGCACGGTGCATCTTGGAGACGGATGTTGCGCCGCTGTCGAGTGAGACGTACACATTGCCTGTCAACGTGCCACAACAACCGGGCGTCTATGGGATTACTGTTTCGTTCCGGCTGAAGACAGACACATTGTGGGAAAAGTGTGGCTTTGAGGTGGCCTTCGGACAGCATGTCATTGACAAGTCTGCCCCAAAAGTGCCATGTACCGCACCGCTCCAAGTAATTCACGGCGGGCAGACGTTTGGTGTGAAAGGGGAGCATTTCAGTGCCATATTCGCCAGAAACCGAGGCGGGCTCATGTCGTACAAATACGGCGGCCGTGAGATGATTCAAAAGATACCCATGCCCAATTTCTGGCGTGCGCCCACGGACAACGATGTGGGTAGCTGTATGCCCACCCGTTACGCACAGTGGAAGGGTGCAAGCCTGTATGCAACACATTTACCCCCTGAAGACGTGTTCGCATGGGATAAGAACCAAAACCCCAAGCTTGCGGTGTTGTCTGACCGTGCTGAGGTCACTTACATATACAACTTACCCACCACACCGGCCACGACGTGCGAGGTCAAGTACACGGTAACCGGTGATGGCACCATACAGGTGGATATGGCCTGTGACACCAAAGACCTTCCGCCCATGCCGGAGTTTGGGATGCTATTCAAAGTGGATGCCGACTACGAGAACTTAGAATGGTTCGGCATCGGCCCAGAAGAGAGTTATATTGACCGGGAAACCGGCGGCAGATTGGGCATTTTCCGCAACAAAGTGGCGGATAACATGGCAAAATACCTAGTACCGCAGGAATGCGGTAACAAGGTTGGCGTCAGATACGCCAAGCTAACCGATAACACCGGCAGAGGGTTGGTCTTTACGGGCGACAGTATGGAATTCTCTGCACTACCCTATACGCCGCATGAGATTGAAAACGCCATGCATCACTACGAACTACCACTGTCACACTACACCGTTGTGCGTGCCAACTTGCGCCAAATGGGTATCGCTGGTGATAACAGCTGGGGTGCACGAACTCATGACGAGTATCTATTGCCGACAGATGAAACGCTCCGCTTCTCGTTTTGTTTCAAGGGGGTGTGATTGCATACATCGGTTGCAACAAGAAAATTGCCCTTGGTATTGAAATAATTTTGCACTATAATAAAACTATGTATATTTTTTCAGAAAGGTGAGTTATTATGAAAAAGCACAGAAGAGTTCTAGCCATTATCCTTGCGTTGGTAATGGTGCTCGGCGCAGTCCCCCCCGCACTGGCGCAGGAGGAGCTGGGTTACGAGGACATCACTGTCATCGCAGCACCTGCGCCTACGTTGGAAGACGTGGCACAGCTTGCGGCAACCATTGCTCCGAGCGTTCAGGTTGACCCGACTGTCCAGTTCCAGACCATGGACGGCTGGGGCACCACCATCGCATGGTGGGGCAACTTGGTTGGTTCATGGGTCGGTGTCACGTCACCTGAAAGTATCGCCTTCGGCCAAGCAATTGGCTGGGATGGTGATATGGAAATACGTGAAATGATTGTCTATCAACTGTTCCACCCTGACCACATGAACATGAATGTGGCCCGTTTCCAAATCGGCGGCGGCGACGGGCATGACGGGTTTTTCGGCGGCACACAAATCAGAAGACCCGATGCCCGCATGATCGGTTGGACCTTTGACATGCTGGGTCAAACCTACTGGGATCCCAACTGTCCGGATAGCTGGATGGAAGCCACAGAGTATCTCAGAGACCCAGAGCACCCCTTCTGGAGCCGACCCATCTATGCCATGCACGACTGGGCCCAGCTTTGGGTATTGGAAACAGCAACCGCAATCCGTGAGCAGGCTTTGTATGAGCGCGGTCTACCCAATGATATGATCATTGAGACTTTCGCAAAATCCCCGCCCTATTACATGACCTTTGACCTGCAAACCAACGGTTCTATGCGGAACCCGAACGACTGGGGTGAAAGTAGAAACATTGGCGGCGCTCCCGTTGCGGGCGACAACCGCTCTTGGCCGGGCGCATTAGACGTGCCGGGTCCGGGGCCGATAGGCGGTGCATTTACAACACAGTGGAACCTGCATCTGCAAACGGTTGTGGACGCAGGCCTTGACCCCGCCGATGTTACCGCATGGAATGTGCCCCGCGGTGAGAATCACAACCCCCGCTGGTGGCAGGCCCATGCCCGTTACATGGTTATTGCCACCCAGTACATTGAAAACTTTGCCTATGAGCTGGGTGTCCCTGTAAAAGCCCTGAACCCCTTTAACGAGCCCACCATCAACTGGGGCGGCAACTGGGGTGCCATGGCGGCGAGAAACGATGGGTTTTTCCCCGCTGGCTTCCCCGTGCCCGGCTATCAGGTGAATCGGCAAACGGCCCCCGAAGATCGTATGGGCCCGCCCTATTGGTCGAACATGCATGGCCACATTGTAAAGCAAGAAGGCAATATGCTTCGGATATCTTCTCAAAATGATATCGTTCGCATGTTTGTGGAAGAGTTAGACGACTGGGGTCTTGGCCATGTCAAGCTCGCCGCCCCCGGTGACTCGAACCATGGGGCGATGGTTCGGACTTGGGATATGATGACAGAGCAAGGCCGTGCCGACGTACCGTTTTTGAGTACACATAGTTACGGCACCAGTGACGGATACAGACGTGTCATGCGCGACATGGCCCTGACCCGTGGTGGTGATGTGTGGCAGACAGAAGTTGGGTTTGGCGGCGGCGCAAACCAAGCCGCCGGTTGGAATCCGTACAGCATGTACCGTATCGGTACCCGTGGTCAAGCGGCGACCATGATTCGTGACCTGAGAATCATGCAGACCCCTGTTTGGGTCAACTGGATTGCCCTTGAAAACTCTTACAACATGATGCAAGAGAACACCATGTGGGGTATCGTTCACGCCAACTTGGCAAGCCCCGTTGGGATTCGCTGGTTTGGCGAATTCACCTGTGAGCTCTACGGCTGCGAAAAAGACGGCGCCGTTTGGGAGCGTTTTGTTGCCCTAGATACTGCAACCGGGCAACCCGGCACAACGCCTGTTGTCTTTGATTGTACAGACGCAGACTATGGTCAACTCATCGGGTTTGACCGGCACTTTGACATGTTTGACCAAAAGCTATTATGTCCGCGGTATCACAACCGCTTCTTGCACACCGACCTGCACAACAGCCCACCCAACAACTGGCAAGACGGGCAAGGCCCCCTTCAGCCTGTTGGCCCCAATGGCGACAGAGAGTGGTCACGCTATCATGTCAGGAACATTACAGACGCCCGTGAAGCCATGTTAGACCCAGACAACCTGTTCGGTCAATTCAAAGACCAGCGTTTCTGGTTTGGAGTTACTCCCCATGGTAGCGGTGCTGGTTGGGAAGGCAGTGCGACCGGTCGACCCGCTACGAGCAACGAGCACATGGCCGCTGACGCCACCGTCAGCCCAGAAAGATGGAACAACAGGCATCTAAACCGGGAGCAACTGCCTTATGAGCTCCACAACACCAAGCAGTTCTACGTACATCAGCAAATCGGTCAATTCCACAGACAAGGCAACACCATCATTGATATGGATCACTTTGGAGACGATTCTCTTGCCTCTATTTCATCTTGTGGTACCGAGCTGTTTATCACAGTAAGGAATGCAGGTACTGGCACCTTAGGCACCGGCGGCACCATTGACATTGGCGTTGACCTCTCTCGCTTCCCCCACGCTAGAGTCGCCGAAATGTGGGTTACTGCAGAAGACATCCGTGCAGACGCGACGAACTTCCCAGGCGGTCCGCTACTTACCCGTGAAGAAGGCATGTTCGACCCTGCATACCCCCTTCATGACCGTGGCTTTGAGCAGCGTGACCAGTGGAACATGCGCCAAATGGAGGACATTGATGTCTCCAATGGTGTGCTCCATGTACAAACGCCGCGGCCAGGCATCCAAGTCATTACCTATCGGATCACCAGCGGTGGGCACCCCGGCCCCGGCGGCAGAACCGGCTACAACCCGTTAAACGAAAGATTGTTTGACGACTTTATGACCTACCGCGTATTCAGCAGTGAAGTCATGTTCGCCCCCAACACGGGCCACAGCGCACAGCATGTTGAAGACATCTATGAATTTGTTGCGACCGGTCGTTACAGCGACCTGAATCGCTTCAACTTCAGAAGACCGAACGGCGATGCCAACATGAGTAATGTTCACAACCGTACCATCAATACTGCGCTGAACGAGACCCTGCCCATCCACGAGCGGCCCACCAATATATATGGGCTACCCAACTGGGCCGGTGCCCCCGCAGGCACCGCTTGGACATGGCAGAACAATGTTGGCGGATTTGGCGGTAGCTCGCCTCACGACCAAGGGGCGCGCCGCACAACACAAGATGGCGCGTACTTTACCTACAGATTCGACACCGACCGTTTGATTATCCGTGGTGAGCGCACCAACGTCACGGCAAACATTGCGACGTTCCGTGCTTACTTAAACGATGATTTGCTTGGTACCTTCACTACAGAAGGCCCCAATGTGAACCCAGAAGCAATCCTGTTCGATACCGGCATTGTCGAGCGTAATGAAACGCCTCATGCACTAGACGGGTTGCCCACCGGCAATACCTTGCGTATTGTCAAAGTCGGTGCAGCGGGCAGAATCCAAGTCAGTGCGGCTTGGCTTGGCACTGGTGACCCCGACCAAAGAGTAAACGCCATTGAAGAAGTGGCCGATATTCCACTTAGTGTGGCCGTTGTCGGCGATGACTTAAATGATGCGCTTCCGACCACGGTTCTGGTTTCTGGATTCTATGACGGAACAGAATTTTCGAACGCATTGGCCTCCATTGAATGGACTCCCATCAATCTGGAAGGCAGAGAGTGGGAAGCTATACTGGCCACTGGTTGGGCTACATACAACGGCATGACCAGGCTTGTGCGGACCACCATCGAAGTTATTCCGCCGAACACGGTGTACTTCGTCGGTGTCGGTTCAGGTACCCCGAACCAGTACACCCATGGTGACGCCCATCATGCGACATCAGGCCACCCGGTTCACACCGCAATTGTAGAACGGATAGATACAGACTTGCTCAACCACCAATACTCTGACCGCGCCAGTGGCACGGGTGCAAACCGTGATGTACCAAATGCGGGTGTGTTTGGTTTTACGCAGACAGCGATGACCGGCGGTGGCTTCTTAGGGCCATTTCCAAATCCTGCTCATGCGGGTACGAAGTGGCATACCCTTGTCCACAGTGGTAACAATGCACGGATTCCCGGTGTGAACGACCAAAACCAAGACGGTGGCTTTAACTATAGGCTGCCCGTTACTGAGCCGGGCCGCTATTTCGTGACTGTGGGGCTGGGTAGCCATACTTGGACGAACCGTACCGTGAACTTAGCTGCCGAGATAAGATGTTCGGATGACAATACGCAACTGCGGCCGGTACAAGACCTGTTCCGCAGCTGGTGGTCCAACGTGACCCCCAGCACCGAGCGCGCTCGTGAGATGTTTGTAGACGTTCCGGCCAGCCTCTTGGAAGGACGCGACTCAGTCGATATCATGTTACACTTCAGTCGTGGCGGCAGCCCTGCTGGCCAAGGTGTCATCGTATCTTGGTTTGGCGTGAACCACTCTGATATCACATCATGGGATGCGCTGATAGCGGCCATCGCACAAGCAGGAACGCGTGTACAGGCCACCTACACAGCAACAAGCTGGACTGTGTTAGCAAACACGGTCACAGAAGGAAATCGAATCCTAGACAGCATCAGCGTGTCGCAGCAGGATGTGGATGATGCGACCCAAGACATACTAGATGCGATAGCGGCGTTGGTTGTCCGTGGGGAAGTGCCATGCACAGACGCGCTAGAAGCAGCGATTGCCGTTGCCGAAGCCTTTAATGACCCACGGCGTTACACAACCACAAGCTGGACAGACATGCAAGACGCATTAGTACATGCCCGCGCCACTTTGGTAATCTATCAGGATGTAACACAAGACGATGTAGACGATGCGACACGAGACCTAGTTGGTGCGATTGCCGCACTACAGCGTGCCTTCCTGTTGCGCGTCGTAATATACGACTTGGGACACCTTTCCGATGGATTTGTAGCGATGGATGGTGTAGTATTTAACGAAACCGCTCATGGTGTCTTTGAGGCGTTGAGCGACACTCCGTTTGAAGGTGTTGTGGGGGCATGGATCGGAGAAGGGGGAGCGACCACTCCGACCCGCAGAATGGTACCTGATCCTGTAGACTATGTACAAGAGTTGGTCATAGAACCAATTGCGGGCCGCACCTATGCTCTGCGGGTAACCGTAGAAGGCGGTGCCGAGCTTGTAAATGATGTTGCTGTAACAATGCCAGAAGTTACCTTTACACGCATAGGCAACACTTGGATTGCGCTCCGCGATAACGTACCGTTTGCCGGAGATGTAACAGTAACAGCCACAAGATTTGAGACCACAGTTACCTCAGCCCCTACACTAGGGGAAAGTGGCATACAGGCTATGGCGGTGACACCGGAATCAGCAGTCGGCGACGGGATGGCGTTTGTTGTAGAGCGTGTATATGCAGAGCCGGGTGCGGAAAGAGTCGAAGTAAACATATTTGTAGAGGATAATAGTGGCGGTTTCAGTTCAGCCGACGTGACGATTGCATTTGACAATACAAGAGTCAGCCTTGTGGGCCACGCAAGAGGCGATCTGCTCCCAGCGCATAGGGGTATTATAAACCAGAACCGTTTTACCTTGATAGACCTAACCCCACCGGCGGCGGGTAGCACTTGGGAAGATTGGAACGTAATGGACGATGGTCTATTGCTCACTCTGTTCTTTGATGTATTGACGAATGAGGAAGATTTTGAATTTATACCGATCACCCTCACCAATGTAAGAGTAGACCGCTGGTATGACGAAATGTCAGAGGAAGTGGAAGACCTCACTTTGATTGGCGGCGGGATTGGTGCTGGAATGCCTCCAGCGCCGGTGGTAGAGAGCATAGCGGTGACGACCCAGCCGACGATGTTGGTGTACACAGAAGGCGAAACGCTAGACTTAGATGGTCTAGTGGTGACGCTGACGTACGATGATGGAAGCAACAGAGAAGTAGCGTTTGCAGACTTCGCAGCAAACGGGATGACCGTGAACCCGGCGGCAGGCACAGTGTTGGCGTTGACGCATGACGGCACGGTTGTCACCATCACGCATACCGAAAGCGAAGAGACAGCGACAACCGACAGCTTGACAGTGAATGCGCCGGTGGTAGCGAGCATCGCGGTGACGACCCAGCCGACGGCCTTGGTGTACACAGAGCATGAAACCTTGGACCTAGACGGTCTGGTGGTGACACTGACGTATAGCAACGGAACCACTCGGACAGTGGCGTTTGCGGACTTTGCGGCGAACGGATTGACAACAAGCCCGGCGGCAGGTACATTGTTGCTATGGGCGGATAACGACACCCCAATTACCATCACGCATACGGAAAGCGGCGCGACGGCGACGACGGATAACCTGACAGTAAACATCCTTTGGGGCGACGTGAACAATGACGGCGATGTGACCTTAGGCGATGTGTCATTGCTGAACCTGTACGTACTCGGGTTCCCGGTGCTCGACACATGGATGTACCGTGGTGACGTAAACCATGATGGTGATGTGACCTTGGGCGATGTATCGCTACTGAACCTGTACGTGCTCGGGTTCCCGGTTCGCATCACGCCACCGGAGGCAACAGCGGCAGCTGCGCTGGCACCTTTGGCGGCGGATGCCCGTGAGGTTGTGGTAACAGCGACGGTGCGGGACGAGACGCCAGTGGTTCCGGGAGCAGAGATTTTGGTAGACTTTGCGTTGACGGAAACTCCGGAATATGGCATCGGCCTCCTTCAAATGGAGCTGACCACGGAAGACTTGACGATTCTGGGGACAGATTGGGCGACAGATTCCCTGATT
>WRBE01000062.1 GCA_009779845.1 Oscillospiraceae bacterium | reverse complement strand
TTCAAGGAGGTCGACTGCGCCCTCTGCCTGTCGGAACCTATTATCCCATCTTGACGACAAGATAACAAGTTTTCATTCGATGTTCTTGTGAAAAACACCGTAAATACATTATACGAGGTGGTCAAAGGTGCGGGACATCAAGAACGTCCGGCACCTACAAAGGCGTATTTACCCCACCCGCCGCATAGACATGTCTAGGGGGTGTCCACACCATGAAGCAACCATCAAAACCAAAACGCCGGGGGCTGTTAGACCGGGCGAGAGATGCCTTTGACTTGCCGGGGGATGTGCTCCATAATCTGCCTCGGGTTACCGTTGCCGGGGGAAATCGATTACTGGTGGAACACCACCGGGGCCTCTTAGACTACGGTGACGCCGCCATTGTGATTGCCGGCGGAAACGTGACAGTGCGGGTGGTCGGGGACGGGCTGCGCCTCCGCGCTATGACTGCCGAGGCGCTTTTGATTACCGGCAGTGTGTTTGGCGTGGAATTTATCTATTAGAAAGGGGCGAAGGCATTGCAAGGTGTCATCCATTTTTTTACCGGCAGCGTCCGGCTGGAAATTACCTGTGCCGAACCGGAACAGATGCTAAATCGACTGGCTGAAGCCCATATCCCATTTTGGGACACAGTTCGGGTGGACGCTGTGACCATTGCGCTCACCATGTCCCCGGCCTATGCAAAACGGCTGGGTTCCATCACGGAACAGAGTAGTGCTGAAGTGCGTCAAATCAGCAAACGGGGCCTACCCGTATTCTTCCGTAAAGTCCGCAAGCGATACGCATTGCTGGCAGGCCTTGTCCTCGTCCTCACCGCTGTCTGGGTGTCCAGCCTGTATATCTGGGACATTCGGGTAACGGGCACCGAAACTGTACAAACAGCGGAGATTTTATCGGCCTTGCGGGACGTGGGGGTGGACATTGGCACCTTCGGGCCGGACATTGACCCGGAGCTGGTTCGCAATGAGGTACTGCTCCAACTGGGCGACGTGGTGTGGCTCACGGTCAATGTCACCGGCAGCCGTGCCACCGTCATTGTGCGGGAACGGATTCATCCTCCCCAACGGTTTGAGGAGGGGGTGCCCACCACGGTCTACGCCACCCGCGCAGGGGTCATTGACCAGATGATTATCCGAAACGGTGCGCCTCTGGTGGAAGAGGGGCAAACCGTGGAGCTGGGAGAAGACTTAATCACAGGCCGCATGGACTCTCTCGCCGCCGGGACTCGGCTTGTCCGGGCGGACGCACAAATATTTGCCCGAACTTGGTACGAGCTATCCATGTCCATGCCCTTAGAATACGTGCAAAAGGTTCCCACAGGCGAAATTGTAACAAAACGCACAATATTTTTTGGTCAGCGCAGAATAAATTTATTTTTTGACACTAGAATTTCCTATGCAAACTATGATAAAATAGTAGAGCTATCAGATTTTGTCCTCCCCGGCGGGCTTGTGTTGCCCTTTCGGGTCGAGCGGCGGGTGTATACAGAGTATCAGCCGACCCTCGCCCGCATGGACGAAACCAGAGCAGCTTTGCTGTTACAGGAGTGGTTGCTTGCGCATCTGGATGCGCTTATGGTGCCCGGCGGTGTGGTGACTTCCACAGAGTTCACCGTGGAGGTGGGAGACGGCATCGTCACCGTCCACCTAGAGGCGGAGGGACGAGAGCAAATTGCGGCCATCCGCAACATGCGGGCGGATGAGATGGTAATACTGCCGCCCATTACAGAAGAGACGGAAGAAATTCCATAAGGAGAGATATATGGTAGAGAAACGAATCAGCGTAGACCGGATGGAACATGTCATCAGCGTCTTTGGCTCTTTTGATGAAAATTTACGGATTATTGAGCAAGAGTTGAAGGTCAAGGTCACCGACCGGGAATCGGAACTGAAAATTGTAGGCGAGGCCGAGCACGTCATGCACGCCGAACGAGCCATTGAGGCACTGCTCAGTCTTGCAGCCAAAGGGGAGCATGTGGAGGCCCAAAATGTCCGCTATATCATCGGCGTGGTGCAAGATGGGGAAGAAAAAAAACTGACCGAGATGGCCAAAGACGTAGTCTGCGTTACCGCCCGGGGCAAACCCATTCGTGCAAAAACGCTGGGCCAGCAGAAATATATTGCGGCCATGAACAAAAATACCATCACCCTAGGCATCGGCCCCGCCGGTACAGGAAAGACCTATCTGGCAGTGGCCATGGCGGTGACGGCGTTTCGGAACAAAGCGGTCAATCGCATCATCCTGACCCGCCCGGCAGTAGAGGCGGGAGAGCGGTTAGGCTTTCTGCCCGGCGACTTGCAAAGCAAGGTGGACCCCTATCTCCGGCCCCTATACGACGCACTGTTTGACATGTTAGGGGCAGAAACCTACCACAAATATGTAGAGCGGGGCAATATTGAAGTGGCCCCCCTAGCCTATATGCGGGGCCGAACGTTGGATGATGCGTTTATTATTTTAGACGAGGCCCAGAACACCTCCCGAGAGCAGATGAAAATGTTTCTCACCCGCTTAGGACAGGGCTCAAAAATCATCATCACCGGGGACGAGACACAGGTTGACCTGCCTGAGGACAAGGTGTCGGGATTAAAAGAGGCCATGCGGGTGCTAGAGGGTGTGGAAGACATCGCCATTTGCCGCCTGACAGGCGCAGACGTGGTGCGGCATGTGCTGGTGCAACGGATTGTTGCAGCCTATGAAAAATACGAAACGAAAAAGGCCGGCAAACCGGCAGGAGGCAAGAGGTAGACATGATTAAACACAAAATTTACGTAAAAAGACAACGGCAAGGGTTGGGGGAACAAGGGATTACATCCCTCTGCCGCCGGGCCATTAAGGCCACATTGCAAGAAGAAGGGGTCGAGACCCCGGTTGAGATTAGCGTCTTAGTATCAGACAACAAGGGCATCCAAGAAATCAACAACGAACACCGGGGGAAAGATGTCCCCACAGACGTGCTCAGTTTTCCCACAGCGGTGTACAAGCCCGGTGCCTTTGTCCCCAATGAAGCGGATATCGACCCGAAAAACGGATGTCTGCATTTGGGCAACATTGTCCTATCCAGCGAAAAAGCGCAAGAACAAGCGGCGGAATACGGCCACGATATTACACGGGAGCTTGCGTTCCTCATGGTTCACGCTACCCTACATCTATTGGGCTATGACCACGAAAGCCCGGAGGATCAAGGCCGGATGCGGACAAAGGAAGAGCAAGTACTCAGCATCTTAGGGCTTGTGCGATGACAAAACAGCAAGCCATCACCAAAACCGCCATGATTACCATCTCCGGCCGGCCCAACGTGGGGAAAAGCACCCTATTAAACGCCTTGGTGGGAGAGAAAATTGCCATCGTCACCAACAAGCCCCAAACCACCAGAAACCGGATTTTGGCTGTACTCAATCAGGCGGATATCCAGTTTGTGTTCATTGACACCCCCGGCTATCACGCACCTAGAACCCGCTTGGGGGACTACATGGTCAAGGTGATTCGGGAAAGTGTAGCCGACGTGGACGGGGTAATTTTGATGGTGGAGCCTATTGAAAACATCGGGCCGCAAGAACAGCACCTAATCAAATGGATTGCCGCCAACAAGGTGCCGGCTGTATTGGTTATCAATAAAATCGACACGGTAAAGAAAGAAGAATTATTAGCTGTCATCAACCTCTACCAAGAGGCCCACGGCTTTGACGCTATTGTGCCTATCTCCGCCAAGCAGGGGGATGGGCTAGGAGAACTCATCGAAGTTCTGGATCGCTACGCCCTAGATGGGCCACAACTCTTCCCTGACGACATGATTACCGACCAACCAGAGCGGCAGATTATCGCAGAAATTCTCAGGGAGAAGCTGCTTCTCTGCCTACAAAAAGAAATTCCCCACGGTACCGCCGTGGAGATTACAAAATTTTCCGAACGGGACAACGGCATCATTGATGTAGAGGCCACCATTTTCGTGGAAAAACAAAGCCACAAAGGTATGGTCATCGGCAAACAGGGTGTCATGCTCCGCCAAATCGGTGAACTGGCCCGGAAGGACATGGAGCGGTTTATGGGGACGAAGGTTTATTTAGAGACTTGGGTGAAAGTAAAAGAAAAATGGCGGGATAGTGCATATCTGTTGCGAAATTTTGGATATAACGCAGAGTAGGAGCGTTATTGTACAATCGAATATAATAACAAGCCCCTTTCCATGGAGTATATCAACGGTAGAAAGGGGCTTATATCGTTGAATCATTTCAAAGCGGGACTATACACGCATAACTGGAACAGCCATTTTTGCACCCGTTATGCTCGATGCTCCAAAGTTAAACTTAGGTGCAAGTTCATCTGCAAACGCATATCCATATTGCTCCGGCTGATAGGTTTCGATCGCTTCAAACACAACATCTATTGCTTTACAGAAATCTTCTTCATTCTCAAATGGCGCTCCATTAAAATAGAGCATGATACATGGCTGTAAATCCAGCACCTCATAGCCATCGGGCAAAGGTTTGTTATAATCTTGCGGAACCTCCACTCCGGCAGCGCAAGCAGATGTACCCTCTCTTACAAAGTTTTTGGGCAATTCCAAAATAGAAGCGTTGTCAAACTTTTTCGAAATACTATTGAACAGCCCGTCCCAATCACAGCCCTTTTCTTCACAAAAGGTAACATAATCGGTTGCCTTTTCTGAGCGCAATACAATTAGCTTGCGTGCGGGGCGGGTTACGGCTTGTACCATGACGGTACTAGAAAATTCTTTTTTCATGTCTTCTTCATTCCTTTTATTGGTGTAAAAGTAGTAATCACGAACAGGGTAGTACGTGAAATAACTCACAGCCGGGGTTTCGCTTTGGTATTTTTTCGGCGTTATTTCAAATTGTTTTGCAAACGCCCTTGTAAAACCGTCATGAGAATCAAAGCCACCATTCAACGCAACATGAATGATTTTTCCACTGGAATCACGCAGTTCTTTTGCCGCAGTAGTAAGCCTTAATGCTCTGATATATTCAAAGGGCGTTTTGCCTAAAAACTCTTTGAACATTCGTGCCGAATGCCATAGGCTATATCCAGCTATACGGCTCAAATCCTGCATGGTTATTTCCTCGTCAATGTGTGCAACGATGTATTTTTGCATCCTATCCACAGCATTGAGGTTTTCCCAATTGTTCACTATTACCACCTTCCGTCTATCATTATAAAAGAAATGGGTGTTGTTTTCTCGACCTGTATTGCTAACATGGGAAAGTGTCTACTATAAACCGTAACCATCCTCGCAATACAAGCCGCCCACAAAACTTTTCTACTTTGAAATTTTAGCATACAAATACAAAGATGTCCACTTGGGGCAGAGGTGCGTAAAACATACCCTCTATCACTTCTATCTCTGCGTGGCTATTTCACATTTCGCTGCCAAAAATTGCTTGAAAATTTCTTGAAAATTCCCTCATACTACTATCATCCAAGATAAAAACGTAAGAGGTACTTCTTTTGAAAAATTTTATATGTCTGGCACTTCTATATGCTACGCTTTTCCCCGCAACCAGCACAAACCAGCCTGTCCATGAAACCGTACATGTCCCTATTATCATGTACCACAGCCTAGCCGGGAATATCGGCGATACCTCCATCTCAAAAGAGGAATTTGAAGCAGATTTGCGCTATTTAAACGAAGCAGGGTTCCAATCTGTCACCATCACACAGCTTATTGATTTCGTCCATCATGGTATTCGCTTACCCCCGCATCCTATTGTGCTCACCTTCGATGATGGCTATTGGAACAACTATTCCATTGGGTTCCCCCTTGCGGTAAAATATGATATGCCCATTGTCGTGTCTGTCATCGGGAAGGATACAGAAATCTGGAGCGCCAACGGCGCAAAAGATAACCGACACGGACACCTCTCTTGGGGCCAAATCAGCGAAATGCACACATCCGGCTATGTGGAAATCGGGAACCACACATGGGATTTACACCAAACAGAACATGGACGACATGGCACAAAAATCTGTCCCGGTGAAAGTCTTGCATCATACCGGTCTGTACTGAAATATGACCTTGCGTTTCTACAGGCAGAGCTTCTATCACGCTGTAACGTTGTCCCTGCCACATTCGTCTACCCCTTTGGAGCAACCTGTCCCGAAGCCCTTGTTCTATTAAAGGAAATGGGATTTCAAGCAACGTTAACTTGCAATGAAGGAATCAATGAAATTACACAAAATAACCCTAGCACTTTGTTTGAGTTAAAACGCTTTAATCGTACACCAAATCGCAGTGTTCAGGATATCTTAGAAACATTGTAGACATCAAATACCCCCACACCTAGCAGGTGTGGGGGTATATTTATCTGCTTCAGCTATTCTGCATCTGTATCTCCGTCTGGCTCTATATCTGTGTCTTCATCTGGCTCTGGCTCTTTGTCCACATCCGTGTCTGTATCTCCATCTGCATCTACATCCGTGTCCGTATCCACATCTGCAAATGTCTGCATATACCGCATAATAATCGTTGCGCTCTCTGCGCGGGTTGTGGTTCCTCTGGGCAATAACGCGGTTGTCGATGTCGCATCATCGTCTACACCGATGATTAGCCCTACATATACACTCCACAACATGCCTTCTTCGGCCCAGTCGCTAATCTCACCAGTATCTGTGAACCGGGCAAGATCAAAGTCGCTGGGTACCTCCATATTCATTCTGGTATACGTGGCATAGCGGGCCATCATGGTGGCAAACTGTTCTCTCGTAATATCGTCGGTCGGCCGGAACCTGCCCGGGCCGGTACCTTCCACCACACCCGCATCGTAGGCCCAGATTATGGCCTCACTGTACCATCTTCCCGCCGCCACGTCATGAAATACGGGTCTGTATGTCGCATCGGGCTCTCCCGCCATCCGCCATAGGATGGTAGCCACCATCGCCCTCGAAAGGTTCGTCCTCGGCTCAAAGGTGGTGTCAGAGGTACCC
This sequence comes from Oscillospiraceae bacterium, assembly GCA_009779845.1. Lineage (GTDB taxonomy): Bacteria > Bacillota > Clostridia > Oscillospirales > Oscillospiraceae > WRAB01. The sequence goes on along the minus strand of WRBE01000062.1, from coordinate 7,901 downwards.
TCTTTAATCCCAGCTTCAAACACGAATACCACTGCGTCATAAAACCAGTTGCTGGAGGACACGTCATGGAAAGGCGTGCTCCCCGGTGGTGCCAGCCGGAATATCAGATTGTCCTGACCGAGCACCCGTCCAGGTACCGAGCGATGTGTGGTACTACCATCGCCCAACTGACCATATGCGTTACCGCCCCAAGACCAGACGGTTCCGTCCCCTCGAATGGCAACGGTGTGAACGTCCCCCGCTACTAACGCCATCGCACTGTTCAAATTTTGCATGTCTACCCGCACCGGAGCCGTACGGACATCTTGATTGCCGCCGCCGTTTCCTAATTGACCGAACCAATTATTACCCCAGGCCCAGAAAGCGTCACCAGCTTGTGCAACGGTGTGCATTGCCCCGGCGGCCACTGCCGTGACATTGCTCAGGTTTTGCACCTGTGCAGGTGTGCCGGAATTGGTATGGCTGCCCATGGTGCCGTTGCCCAACTGCGCATCGGTATTGACACCCCACGTCCAGAGTCCGCCGTTCTGGATCGCCGCTGTGTGCCAGCCGCCCGCTGAAACTGCGGTTACGTTGGTCAAACCCTGCACCTGTACTGGTGTAAGACGATGATTTTCTATCGTACCGTCACCAAGCTGACCGTACCAATTGTTCCCCCAAGCCCATAGCGTCCCATTATTTCGGAGTGCCATCGCATGTACGCCGCCGGACGAAATGGCCGTGACACCATCTAAATTGTGTACCCGCACCGGCCAAGTGGTATGGTTGCCGCTGGTGTTGTTGCCCAGTTGACCGCTCAGATTATGCCCCCAAGCCCAAACCGTGCCATCCGCCTGTAGGGCTGTGGCAAACTCCCAACCCGCCGAAATTGCAACGACATTGACTACTTGCTGTACCCGGACAGGCACCATCCGATCAATCAGAGTCCCGTCGCCCAATTGTCCGACCCAGTTCGTGCCCCAAGACCAGATGGTGCCGTCATCACGCAGAGCGATGGTGAACCCATCCCCCACCGCAACATCAATCATATTGCTAAGACCGAGAACCTGAACCGGCCTGTTTCGTATGTTCCGTGTGCCGTCCCCTAATTGTCCGTTTTCGTTGTTGCCCCAAGTCCACACGGTCCCGTCATTCCGAATGGCCGCACTATGGCGCGCCCCCGCCGCAATCACAGGCTCTGTCGTAAACCCAGAAGCAGATCCAACTGTCGCCATAGCCGCCGGAGCGACAATTCCGACCAGCATCAAAACCGCTAAACAAGTACATAAAAATCGTTTCATTGCTTAGTCCTCATGACCTTTCTTGTGATAAATAGTGTTGAAATTTCGCCTTTTTGGTCGAAACCAACTGGTACGATAATACCACTTTCCCTAGACAATTGCAAGCCATTCCCCGGGGGTTGGGAGCAAACTTAGACAATCCTTTGACATTGAACCAGACAGCAAAGTACCGCAACCACCGAGGTGTTGCGGTACTTTGTGCTTGTGTTTATTGGTTGAAATTACCAGAAGATTTGTGCGCTTATTCGCCGAAGGTTTGGATAAGCCGTGTCACCGAAATAGTAGTACGAGACTTGTATGTGGTGGTTTGGCTATTCGGCTAACACTGCGCCGGAATCTAGTATGGCTTGCAGGGATTCTTGTGTAAGTTCTACGGAAAGAACTTCTTCATGAGGCATGTCAGCGAGTTCGTCTAGCGTGTAGGATTCGCCATCGGTAGTGTGTACCTGTATGGCACTGATGGCGGTGTCTAAGTCTGTGGCACTGTCTAAGTTGTTAATCCAAATTTGCACTAAGTCACCTAATTCTAGGGTTAGGTTAACAACAGGCTGGAAATTCACGCTTTCTAACTCGTGGCAAGTACTTCTGGTCGAGACACCCTCACCGAAGGCTGGAAAACGATACACTGTTTGCCATGGGTTTGCTAAAATCATTGGCAATTTTATGGGCACATCGTAGTTCGGGTTGCGAGCCGGATCAAGACGAGCAGGGTCAACAGCGGGGTCACTCAAGAAAAAAACTAGAACATCGCCTATAGCCAGAGTGAGCATATTATCGTTAATAAGTGTGAAATTCCCCAGTTGCCCTCCTAGCTGTGCAATCTCTACAATATCCCCGACTTCTGTACCACCTTGAAAAACTTCTAAAACGTGAAGGCGATGAACCGTATGCGCCTCATATCTTGGCTCATGCTCTTCTACTATGCCGAGGTACTCTCGAAGATCGTCCGAAAACGGTATCGTATAGTCTAGCCACTCTACCCTCTCGTCTAATACTTCAGCCATAAGGATATCTGTTACCTCATCAAACATCAACATATCCTCAAGGTTGCGATATGTTTGATAGTCCCCCGATGTGCGCAAAGTCAACATCTCGCCACTTGCCAATTCTTCTTCATCAAAGAACTCCATAATCCAGGCCGGAAAGGACGTGTTGTCATCGACAGGAACGGCCTCAACAAAGGGTTCCGTATCGCTGGTTAAAACAGCATGTTCGTGAACTTCGCTTAAATGCTCATTGCTGCAAGCTCCCAGGAATAAGAAAAAAAGAATCATTGATATGGTTAAAAATGTTTTTTTCATGGTGTGCATAACCCTCCTTTAATTAATATAGCCAGTTGACGCTTTGAACGTCAAAAGGTGTTGGTATGAATAATATATTTCTATTTCTCCCTGTGTTCATGATGCTGTCTGTAGCGGGATTGTCTCTTTGGACATACGGCCTTGCCCAGTTGGAGATTTGATTGTGGTCTACAAACCAATTGGCTAGGTTTATATTGCTGTGCGGTATTTCAGGAAACGTACGTACCAGCATGGCTACATACTCTTGCCGGGTCAAATATGCCGCTGGGTTAAAGCGGCCGCCCCCGATTCCATTTACCCAACCTCGGCTGGCAGCCCAAGTGATAGCGGGAAATGCCCAGTCGTGCATGTGGACGTCTGAAAAGCGGTTGGCCTGAATATGGCTGGGGACATTTCCGTTGTCTAGGAGAAGGCTCGGCTCTCGGCCTAATACCAGATACGCAGCGGCCCGGCCTCTTGTGGTAGACCAATTGAGATTTGCAGGTGAGATCGTCGCTTCTTGTGCGTAGAAATTAAGTATCTCAAGGGCAACATCATCTGTGTAATATCCAAACTCAAAGTCATCGGCCACCATAGTATCATACGTGGCCATTACTGGCGGTGCGCTAGTTAACAACATAAGTACTACCAGCAAAATCAGTAGTGCTGTTCTCTTTTTCTTCATGTCTTTACCCACTCCTTATAGTATAAAATATAATATCTTTTAGGTGCGGCCGCTCCCAAAATTCTTTTTATACGATGCGTGGTCGGATGAAGCTGGGGTTCATTTTGTTAATTGACATGATTATACCACAGAAGAGCAGCGGATGTCTATGCACTATTCATATAAAATTCGACATTTTTTTGTGCAAGAATAACAAATCAATTTGGTGCCATTGAATTTTCATCAGAGTAGCATAACGACAAAGGCAGGGTAATGGGTCGGAACGCCGAGAGCGACCGTTGAGTCATGTCCTCTTATAACCCAAAGTTCCGTCCATCTCGCTTTTTGCATACAATAGCCCGAGGTGATCGCATGAACGGATGCGAATTGGCACTCGGGATTACGGCTTTGGCAAGTGCCCTTGCCGCACAGATAGAGGATGATGACGATTTAAGCGTCTTAGCCGCAGCGGTGACACAGTTCGGGGACACCCTCGCCACAATTGCGGCTTGGCGGGCGAGGTGCGCAGTGGAGGCCGCCAAACAAGAAGCAACCCAAACGAATGAACAGAACAGCGAACAGAGCGACAGCACAAAACAAGCCAAAGGTACCGGAGACAAAAAAACTTGACTTTAATCCTACTGTTCTACTTTTATCCGAACCCTCTTCCCTGAACCGGAATAGTATATGGAGAAATCTTACCAAGAAGGGAGAATGGTCCATTATGAATGGCACACTTCAAGTGAAAGTTTCTACAGCCGATGGTACGATGGCCGTTTCCGATGCGGCTGTAAAAATCCGTGATGCGCAAGGACACACGGTGTATGCACTTACTTCTGATGCAAATGGGATGACGGCGGTGGTCACATTGTTTGCACCCAGCAGGCATTTTTCTTTGAGTCCTCACACATCCCATCTAGCTTATAGCGCATATGAAGTCATGGTTACCCACCCCGGATACATTCCGCAATTTGTGCGGGGCGTACGGGTGTTCGATGGCGAGGGCAGCCTTTTGCCGGTTGACTTAGTAGCACGCACCCCGCGTACCGACCGCGGCGATTCGGTTAACATCGTTGAAATCCCGCCGCCGGGCGCATCTGAGCCGATAAACTTTCCGCCAGCGGGCGCAGTGTGGGGCCGCTGGTAGCACATAACCTATACAACCGTCCACAAGAACCTACTTAGCATGTCTAAAGACCTGTTGATATTGTCTGCACAATATCAACAGGTCTCAGGCGCATAATCGTGTCCCCCGGCATATACTAAATTGGTCCCGCAATCAGCCGGACTGCAACTATAAAATAACATGGAGGCCAAACGAGTATGTGTTGTATTTTCTTGGGTTGTTGCTGCCGCTGTCGCCGTAGATGCCACTGTGAAGACCGCCGTGAACGCTGTGAAGATAGAGACAGAGACGGTGAACGCCACGAACAGCACGGTTGCAATTGCAACTGTAACTGCGGCGGTCGGTAACCCCTCCAGCCAGAGACGTGTCCGCTCCGGGCCGTCTCCTACATAGAACGTGTGGCTGACATAAACCGCATGAGAATCGCCGCCGCCTCGGAACGCTGGGCAGTTTCGGCTGGGGCAATGGTGGCGGGTGTTCTGCCGGTGATGAGACCGTGATAGTTTGCCTAACTTGTAACTCTATCTAAATATCCGCCACATTTTATTTCCAATAATTTTATCATGTCCACTAGCAGATTCCAAGCCAAAGTTTGACAGTCTTTTCACCCAAAGTCATATAAAATACACCCACCACACGGACAAGCCACCCACAAGGAGGAACCCACATGGAACTCACCACAACCTACAAAGATGGTCGCTTAGACCTGACGTTTTACGGCGAGCTGGACCACCACGCCGCACGGGAGGCGGTACAGAAAATTGGACAAGCCATCGATAGCTATCTGCCCCGTGACTGTGTGATGGATTTTGCGTCCCTTAGTTTCATGGACTCGTCCGGCATCGCGGTGGTGCTGGGCACCCATAAGCGCATGGTGGAGGTGGGCGGCAGGGCCTGGGTCGTTAACGTCCCCCGCCAGCCGATGAAAGTTCTCACCGCATCCGGTATCTATCGCATTGTCGAGATTGCCGAAGCGGTTTAGCGGAATCAAAAACGGAGGTGTTTCACATGAACGCACGCAATTACATAAAGCTGGAATTCCCCAGCAAAAGCATCAACGAGGGTTTTGCCCGTAGCACCGTGGCCTGTTTCGCCGCACAGTTAGACCCCACCTTAGAAGAACTGGGCGACATCAAAACCGCCGTCAGTGAGGCCGTCACCAACGCCACTGTCCACGCTTACCCGGACACAATTGGCAAGATTATGCTACGGGCCAAGCTCACGGCGGACAACGGGATTGAGATTGTGGTGCGAGACACAGGGGCCGGGATTCCCGATATTGATAAGGCCCGCGCCCCCATGTTTACGACCGGCGGCGAAGAGCGTAGCGGCATGGGCTTTACGATTATGGAAAGCTTTATGGATACCCTTCGCATCCGGTCGGTGGCGGGGCGGGGCACCACGGTGACCATGCGGAAGAAAATCTCCATGCGGATTGGCAAACCATAGATGGGCGCCGATAATCTTGCCTTGCTAGAGCGTGTCCAATCCGGCGACCAGCAGGCGGCGGAGCAGATGGTGCTGGAAAATTCCGGCCTGATTTGGTCTATCGCCCGGCGGTATTTTGGCCGTGGGGTGGATAACGACGACCTGTACCAAATCGGTTGTGTGGGGTTTATCAAGGCCATGCAAGGCTTTGACCTTGGCTACGGCACCCAGTTTTCTACTTACGCCGTGCCCAAAATTTCCGGCGAGATTCGGCGATTCCTCCGAGACGACGGGGCAGTAAAAGTCAGCCGTTCCATCAAAGAAAACGCCGCCGCCATCCGTTCAGCTCGGAGCATCCTCGAACAGCGGCTGGGCCGTGAACCCACTCTGTCCGAACTGTCCGCCGAGACCGGCTTCACCGTTGAGGACATCGCCACCGCCGAGACCGCCACCACTTCCACAGAGTCCCTCCAGCGGGAAACCGGCGAGGACGGGTTCACCCTAGAGCAAGTGCTGGGCGATACCACCCAAGAAGAGCGGCTAGTCGAGCATGTCGCCCTGCGGGAGGCCATAGAGAAGTTGCCGGAAAAGGAAAAGCAAGTTCTAGCCCTCCGCTACTGGCGGGGCCAGACACAGGACGTTACTGCGAAAGTGTTAGGGGTAAGCCAAGTACAGGTGTCCCGCTTAGAGCGGCGGGCAGTGGAGCAGTTGCGGGTGCTGTTGGAGTGATACTCTCCCCTTTTACAATAGAAACAATTCGAGGCGTAGCCGGTGGCTACGCCTCGAATTGTTTTTTGTGCATTATCCGTGGATATCCTCTGGTCTTGAGTTTGGCCGCTCTAAGACTGACCAATCCCGCGGCTCAATGGTGGATGTCCAGGTTTTGTAGACACCACACTCTAGCCACTCGTAGGTATAAGAGTTGGTGGCAGCCTTTTTATGCAAGAAATACCAACTCTCCTCGTTGCTGTTGTCCGGCCAAGTAAGCATATCCGGATGCAAACCTTGGGGACATTCTAACAAGCGCTTGAAAATGCGGTTAACCATAGCCGCCGTTTCCGCCCTTGTGATTGGGATGCTTGGGTTGAATGGCCCACCGATTCCCTCTGGGCCTTCTACCCAGCCGTTTTCGGCTGCAAAGTTGATATACTCACGGGCCCAGTGGTCAGCGATATCGCGGAACATATCCTCACCCGCCGCAAACGGCCCCAGTTCTGCCGCCGGGAAGAATCTGGCCATTACTGCGGCAAGCTCACCACGGGTGATCGCTTGGTGCGGCGCAAAGTAGCCTTCCCGAACGCCTCGGAACAGCCCCATATTTGTGGTTGTGGCTACGGCGTTGTTGAACCAGTTTCCTAATCGCACATCAGAGAAGGGATGCGTCTGTGTCCAGTATTCCTCACGCATCTCGTCGGTAATGAGGCGGAAGAAGATGGTTGCAATCTCTGCTCTTGTAATGTTGTCCCTCGGATGGATAAGCCCATCGGGTCTGCCAATCATATACGCCTGACGCTGTAGTGCCTCTTCCTCCGGCTCCCATTGGGCATACAGCGTTACATTTGCAGCGGGCATCTGGAATCGCTCGCCCGGTTGACGCCAAGTCCCGGTACCATTAGGAGATGTATTCCAACCGATGAAGCGGTAGCCGTCTTTGACCAGATTGTTTGGGCCTAGCACCACAACGCTTGTACCCGGCAGATACGCCACCGCATCAATGGGTGCTGTGCCTGCTGTGTGCCCATTGCCATTGTAGAACACTCTAAACGTAGGCGGCGGTTCTGCATTCCGCTCCCACTGGGCATAAAGGGTTACATTTGCGGCGGGCATTTGGAGCGTGTCGTCAGGTTGATGCCAGTCGCCGGTACCATCGGGGGCTGTATTCCAGCCGAGGAAGTGATAGCCGTCTTTGACCAAGTTGTTTCGGCCTAGGACTGTAACCTCTGCACCCACTGGGTATTCCTCAGCATCAACAGGCGGAACGCCTGCTGTATTCCCATTGCCATCGTAGGTCACTGTAAATGTGGGCGGCGGTTCTGCATCCCGCTCCCACTGGGCATAAAGGGTTACATTTGCGGCGGGCATTTGGAACGTGTCGTCAGGTTGATGCCAGTCGCCGGTGCCAT
>WRBE01000061.1 GCA_009779845.1 Oscillospiraceae bacterium | reverse complement strand
ATAGGCCCATGCTACGTAGTAGTAGAACCAGTTGTCTTCATTCACGTCGTTAAAGGCATCAAAGCTGTCCATACCTTCCGGTAACGCATCGTCCACAAAGCCGTCTATCATCGTCCGGGCCAGGATTGCGGCCACTTGGGCGCGGGTGATGTCGGCGCGGGGGAAGAAGTTGCCGGCTGGGTCACCGAACATGTACGCCGGGTGGAATTCGGGTTGTGGCTCTGGTGGAGTATACGGTACAGCATAGAATGTTATGGAGTCGGCCACCGCAATGGCAGACCAGTCTGTAATCACGTCGCCACCCGGTGTCAAGGCCCAGCCGATATAACCATCAGGCGGCTCTGGCACCTGTGCCGGGTCGATACTATACCCGTCACGGACATAGACCGTATGTCCACTAAAGTCAAGCGCATGATAAACAGGCTCTGACGGAACTTCCTCCAGCCCGTCTATCGCAGCTTGCAGCGCAGATAGTGCTAAGTCAAGCACAGATTGCGTTGCCACGGTGTTCAGCACAGTTCTAGCATGTTCAATCGCTGTTTGCAGAGCCGCAAAGCTCACCTCTGTGTAACCCTCCGGCTCAATCGCCTCCGCTTCGGCAAGAAGTGCTGAGAGTGGGCGAGTGTCGATGACAGTATCCTCACGTACCGTAGTCACGTTCAAGGCAAAGTCCACCACTTGAACCAAAATCCGTGACGGGTCTAGGGTTATGTCATGATCGCCAAGCAAGAGGCCGTGAGAAGCACGCGCAGTTGACAGGACCGCTAAGTCTAAGAGGCGATATTCGCCCAGTTCTGCGTCTGCATAGTAAACTGCAATGGCCTGTATACCGCTAAGGCTTTCCGCCTGTACCGCTAACAAGTCACCAAACAGACGGACTAATGTAATCTCCGGCCCTTGGGTGTCAACAAACACAGGGAATGATTTGTACTGGACTGTGGGGGATGTGATCAACACCTCGGTCAACGCTGCCATATCCGTCGGCTGACCGGGGGTCTCATTGACCATTGCCAAGAATTCATATTCCAACATTGCCCGCACTTCATAGAAGTACTGCCCATCCGACACAATGTTGCCGTGAAAATCTGTGCCATCCCAAGCCATGTTACGGAAGTGTCTGCCGTCTTGCAGTGTGGCCCAATGCCACTGGCCGTGGTCATATTGGGTTCTCGTCCGGAAGAAGTCGAACTCTGGCCCTAATACGTTGATGATTTCGCCCTCTGCATCCCGAATCACCACAGCAATTGCCTTGGCGTTACGCAAGAGCATTAAGTTGGCATACACACTGTCCGCAAAGCCATCGTCTGTCGGGGAAAATGCAATGAACTCACGATTCAAGTGACCCGCCGCACGCATGTCATTCATGTAGTTGCGCGCGCCACGAACCAAGTTCCCGCCGAGGGTCGCAGTTTGCCCTGTGGATGCGCCGCCCGGTGCGCCGGGTCTGGTTAAAGCAGGTGTAGTTCCACGGCCAACCATGGCATAGCCGCCCCAAGCTGCGTCTGTAAATAGGTTTGCGCCGAGGACTATTTCACCCATATCGGAAATTTCCAGCATTCCGCCGTCGTTCGATCTGTCTCTGGGCGCCGTTGCGTGCATCGCAGTTGTGTGGAACATGGGATGTGCAAGGTCTGTCACCTCTAAGTCACTGATGTCTGTGTAGGCATCTGCCACGTCAAAGATGGGTGCGTCAAACCAACTGCCGTAGAACCCTAAGAAGGGGATGCTCACATGTTCAAATGCCGGTGTGCTTCCCACCGGATCAAACCAGACAAAGCCCTCTAAGAACATGCCGTTGGGGAAGATTGCTTCATATCTGTCAAAATCAACATCACGGGCATCCACCGAAATGGTGACAACCGTGGAAGACCTCGCCGGTACAGTAATCCAAGTTGCGCCCGCATTTGTGCTGTAGCGGTTGATATTCGCCGCAGGCGACACGATTCTGGCATCGCCGCTCAGATTGGCTACCCGCATCCTTGCGGCAGGAATAGATTCAATTTCTGAGCCGTCTGTCTGCTGTCCGGTGGGCAAGGCGACAACACCGTTTGTAAGCTCAATCGTCGCATCTGTCTGTAATGTTGCGGATACATTAAATGTCCGAGGTGCGTTGTTGAAGTTTTCCAGCACAAAGTTAAACTCGAACTGATCCGTCAATCCGCTGCCAATATTTACGGCGGATCTTGGCGCTTCACCGGTGTAGGGATTATACGTCACCACGTTTCCGTTGTGAAGCACCACATTGCTCTGCACTGCGTACCCGGCGTTGACCATACCGGAACCTTGGCGGCGGGGCGAGTGGAAGCGATAGGCATTCGGGTTGGGAACATCCGTCACCGTCACGGCGGTCGGGTTCGTGGGTGTGAGATGATACACTTGCGTCACCCGAGCGGTACTCATGGCTAACATGTTGACCAAGAGATTGAACTCTAATGTACCGGGTTGAAGATTTGCAAACAGACCCGTTACGTGTTCAAAATACCCCTCTTCAATCCGTTGCATCACAGATTGTTGGGTAAGCACGAGTATCCCATTGACAGCCGGTGCGGACATGGAGGTTCCGCTACCGGTACCATAGCCCATATTGGACGCCGCGGCATTTGCCATTAACACATTGCCGCCGGGGCCCATGATATCAGGGGAGAGCCGCAGTGAGTCGGTCACACCCCAACAGGTAAAGCCCATCGGCCCAATATCAGCACGGGTTACATCTGCATTACCGGGAATCGTAACCGCTCTGCTCGCAAAGCTTACATTGACCACACCCGCATCCAATGCTGTGCGGAGTGCCGTTGCATGGCTAGAACGGATTTTCCCGATGATTGGGAAAGCGAAGGGATCATAGAATCGGTCATCGGTCATGTGTTCAATTTGATGCCGGTCGGTGAAATTTGTCATGACAACAACCCGATCCTCGACATTGGCAATAATGGCGGCAACCGCACCAGCGGCGGAGACCCGCTCTTGCGCGGCAACAAGGTCTGCACTGCTTGTAATCAGCGCCACTCTGCCGGTCAAGTTGCCCGCCGCCGCAATCTCAACCGCAGTGCCTGTGCCGACATTGACAACTTGATATTCTTGCGGCAACTGTACGCCTAGGGGAACAGAAGCCCACCCAGTTCCACTGTCAGCCACAGCACTCACATTATGGTCACGGATTTCTAGGGGTGCCGCAACAAAGACGCGTTCTTCTTCTGATTCCAGTCCCTGAATCGTATCACCTGCCGCATTTGCAAATGAGATGTTCGTTAGGTTAAACGATTGCACAAGATTGCGCGGGCTTTGCCCGGCGGCAACGCTGATGACAGGGAACAGCTCATTGGGGAACCCAACGGTACCTGCATTGGGTAGCCACGCAGGACGTGCGCCGACAAGAGAGTCCATGTCAATATTCCGATGCTGATTCCCCGCAGAAGCCGTGATGGCAATGCCCAACTCTGCGGCGCGGATAAAGGCACTCTGATACCCAACACGAGATAAGACGTGGTGTTTGGTTGTCGTACCATGCCGGGTGCCATAGCTCATGTTAAAGGCATGTACACCCAGTGTGATGGAATCTTCAATGGCTGCAAATGCGCCGTCATCTGTCTCTTGCACGTTGGGGTCTTGCATAAGCCCTGTGCTGTAAACGTTGAGACCAAACAACTGGGCATCGTGGGCCATGCCCAAAAAGCCGTTAATCATATTGGGGCCCGGATTGCCTAGGGCAATACTGGAAACTTGGTTCCCGTGGGCATGTATGGCAGGGGGCATTGCGTATCTGCCATGGAAATAGTCTAAGTTAAACGGCACTTTGTCTGAACGCCAGAAGGCACCCGCCAATAGTCTCTCCCGCACATCAGGGTCCCGAAAGCCGGTGGGGTTTGCATTCCCGCCCGCCTCAGGCCCCGCACCCGGATTGGCAGTGCTTGTGGCCAGATTTCTGTCGGGATGATCCCAATGGAACCAGCTTTCCCAGCCGTCTAAGTCAAGAAAGTTCAGTGTATCCACATTATCTTGCACACGCTGCATGATGGTCTCACGGCTGATAAAACCTTCCGGTTGCTCTGCCGCAATCGTGGGGTCCATATAGCTGTAAGCTTGATGGGTATCACGAATCATCGTATCAAGGATGCCAATGACTCGCCCGCCGCCGGTAAAGCCGAGGTTCCATGCTTCCCGTACATTGGTCACGTCCCAAGCGCCATGGCAACTAAGCGGCGCAATCAAAGAAACAGGCATCAGGTCTGCTAGGATTTCTTCCGCATCTTCCCCATCTAGGGGGATAAAATCAAGCTCGAATTCTTCGTAAATCCAGCCAAAATCAGAAGAGTTCGGGTCACTTTGCTCCAGCGTGTTTTCATCTTCTACATCCAGATGAATATGTACCGCCAACACACCGTCCAACGCCTCTATTTCTTCAATGAGTCCGTAAGGAATCTGTGCTTGGAATCCGTTCATCAGATTCGTATAGCTGTAGCGGAACAGGGCATCCGGGTACAGCTCAGTGATTTGCGCTTGTAGCTCATGTTGCTCTGTACGCATGACAGTTCTGTGTTCTGCGGCCAATTCATGAAGCGAATGTGCCAACTCACTGTCCGGCGACAGGTTGAGGTCAACCAAGCCCAAGTCAACCGTAGTGGGTGACGCCAGCTCCACCGTGACCCGAACGACACCCCGGAAGCTACGCACCAAATCCGGTAGCTCGTAGAGCGGGGCCGGATTATTCATCAAATCACGAATATCCGGTAACTCAAAGTCCGCAAGGGCAGCAGGCGTGGTCTCCCCCACCTCTTCCGCTGCGACGGGTAAGGTAATGAGGCCCAGCACCATAACGAGGCTGAGGAGCAGGGCAAGCGCACGTCTTACTTTTACATGTTGCATAATGACACATCTCCTTCTTCTTGTAATATTTATTCATCATATACTGTATGCTGAAGTATGTCAAGCATTGTGACACAAAATCAGGCCCTCATTTCCTCGAAAACCGGGGAATCATCACGAATATAGCCGGGATTCTGCACACCCCGACCAAAAGCGAAATTGAACAAGTAGCTTTCCCATTGCACTCTCGCCGCCTCTACAACACCTATTGTTTCGCCACGATGGAAAAGATCGTTGCTGTCTGAAAATTTATTTATAAAGCATATTGACAAAATGGGATATACAGTGTATATTACTGTGTATATTTATGATGGAAAATTGAGATGAAAGTTTTCACATGGGTATCATTGTGCTCGCCATCCTGTGCCTTTGATTCATCAAGCCGAAGATAAGCAGAACGCAACGTGTCGGTGGGACTATCATCGGCGTTTTTTTATACTTGAAAGGGGGCCTTTATGATAAAATTGGGTATGCCGATTATGTTGGGAGAAACCTTGCAAAATCAAGCGAAACTATGCAAAGAGTTAGGGTTACAGTTCATTGAGCTAAACTCGAATTTCAAGGAATACCTCCCAAACAGGCTGAATGATGACGAATTGTTGAAAATTGCACATGAACACAACATCTATTACACGATGCACCTAGATGATCATTTTAGCCCATGCCATATCGATGATACGATTGCACATGCACATGTGCAATCTGTACTTGCATCCATCCGTGCGGCGAAACGCCTCTCGATTCCGCTCTTGAACATACACATTGCAAAAATGGCGGTCGTAACCTTACCCAGCGGCCCGGTATCATTATTCGATGTGTATGAAGAGGACTGCACTGCTGGACTGATTGCGTTCCGGCAAGCTTGCGAAACGGAAATTGGTGATGCGGACATCAAAATTTGCATTGAAAATTACGGCGGAACGCACTCTTCGCAATTCATGCAAAAAGTCCTTGCTATTTTACTGGAGAGCCATGTATTCGGCTTGACGTTCGACATTGGTCACAATGCAGTATCGGGGTTTGAGGATGAAACGATAATGATGCAATATCCTGAGCGAGTGTATCACTATCACATCCACGATGTGCTGGATAGGAAAGACCACTTACCATTGGGTGATGGCGAGCTTGATATCATGAAATACCTTGATATGGCAAGCAGCGCTGTGCTTGAAGTGAAAACAGTTGAGGGACTAAAAAAATCAAAGGAGTGGTTAGATGAAACGAGTGTATAATTTTTCAGCAGGGCCGGCAGTATTGCCGGAAGAAGTGCTACAACAAGCGGCGAATGAAATGCTGTGTTATCAAGACACAGGGCAAAGCGTTATGGAGATGAGCCACCGCAGCGCAGAATATGAAGCAATCATTCGTAGCGCAGAAGATATTTTGCGTGAGATTATGGGAGTGCCTGCCAATTATAAGGTGCTGTTCTTGCAAGGCGGCGCATCCTTACAATTCTCTATGGTACCGTTAAATCTCATGGGTGGAAAGACAGCGGATTATGTGGTAACCGGTGAGTTTGCAAACAAGGCCGCAAAAGAAGCGACCAAATTCGGGCATGTGAACAGAGTCGCATCATCTGAAGACCAAAACTTTTCCTATATTCCTTCCTTTGAGGTTGATAAGGATGCGGCGTACCTGCATATCACCACAAATAATACGATATACGGCACACGGTGGACTGATATCCCCGATGTTAGCGTGCCACTTGTCGCCGACATGTCGTCCGATATTCTATCCCGGGTATATGATGTGGAGAAGTTCGGACTCATATATGCCGGCGCACAGAAAAATCTGGGTGCCGCAGGGGTTACAGTTGTGATTATCCGCGAAGATTTGATCGGCCATGCTCCGCCTGATATTCCGGCCATGCTTGATTATGCAGTCCATGCAAAAGCAGGTTCCTTGTACAACACGCCATCCACATATGCAGTATATATCGTCAAGCTTGTATGTGAATGGATCCGTGCGCAAGGCGGCGTTACGGCGATACAGACACGGAATGAGGCAAAGGCGAAGTTGCTATATGATTATTTGGATCAGTCCTCCATGTTCAACGGGACAGCAACGCCCAAAGATCGCTCTATTATGAATGTAACATTTGTTACACAGTCAAAAGAATTGGATGCAAAATTTACAAGCGAAGCGGCTAAACATGGGTTCATAAACCTAAAAGGGCATCGGGCCGTAGGGGGAATGCGGGCCAGCATATATAACGCAATGCCCTATAGCGGTGTGGAAGAGTTGGTTCAATTTATGAGGAGGTTCGAAGATGAAAATCAAAACGCTAAATAATGTGAATTTCGAGTACAAAGGATACGATGTTTCCGGCACGCATGACGACCCGGATGGCATCATCGTACGCAGCGCTTCTTTGCATGACACGGAGTTTGGCCCCAATTTGAAAGCCATTGCAAGGGCAGGTATCGGGGTCAATAATATCCCCGTTGCACGCTGTACCGAGCGTGGAATTGTGGTGTTTAACACGCCGGGGGCGAATGCCAACGCGGTCAAAGAACTTGTGATTGCCGGGCTGTTGTTATCTTCACGTAAGATTATTGACGGCGTGAACTGGGTCGGCACATTAACAGAAGACGTGGCGGCACAAGTCGAAAAGGGCAAGAAACCGTTTGGCGGCTCAGAAATTATGGGTAAACGCCTAGGCGTGATCGGACTAGGCAGCATCGGCGGTCTCGTGGCGAATGCGGCACTGGGACTGGGTATGGATGTTGTGGGCTATGACCAGCACATGTCAGTCGAAGCGGCGTGGCGTGTGTCCAATAACGTACACAAGCTTGACTCGCTCAATGAGTTATATGCAACCTGTGATTACATTACGGTTCATGTTCCCCTATGCGATGATACAAGAGATATGATTAACGCCGAAACATTGCGTATGATGAAGCAAGGCGTCAAAATTTTGAATTTTGCCCGGGCCGAGATCGTGGACGAGCAAGCCATGCTTGCAGCACTGCAACAAGAGAAAGCCAGTTGCTACGTCACAGACTTGCCAACGGATCAGACGGTTGGTGTACCAAATGTGATTACAATCCCACACCTTGGCGCATCCACCGCAGAAAGCCAAGAAAATTGCGCAACAATGGCATCAAAACAACTGGTGGATTATCTCGAAAACGGCAATATCGTCAACTCGGTTAGTCTTCCCGATTGTACTCTGCCGCGAAGTGGGAGTGCGCGAATTTGTGTGTTTCATGATAATGTCCCCAATGTGGTAAGTCAGCTCACATCCCTGATCGCAAGCAACAACGCCAACATCGTCGGAATGATCGGCAAAAGCCGTGGCAATATTTCATACACGGTGATTGATATCGACGGCGAAGCGAATATTCAGGACATTTTAAACATTCCAGAGGTTCGGTATGCACGACAAGTTTAACCTAGGCATTTGTTAATGGCAATGGTACCATGAATAAGCAAGTTTATACTGCTCAACTGCAACTATGAAAAAGGGTCACTTCCTCATTTGAAGAAGTGACCCTTTCAGCTTGCAACTTACATCAAAACACCAACCAACACCAACATCAAAACCAAAAATGCCCCCATCGAAACCGTAATCCCACGGAACCCGAAGTCCAAACGGTTCGTAACCCGCTGTAGACCCCCACGCCCCAAGTGGCGATACTTGGTCAGAAGCAGTCCCACGGCCCAACTGACGAGCAGGATAATCAGTTTTTCTACAAACCCGCCCAAGCTCACCGTCGCATCCACACCAAAGAGAAGCCGGACAAGGCCGGGGCCAAATACGCCGCCTGCGAGACAAAGGGCCGATAAGATCACAATGGCAGTTTGCTTGAACTTGTCTACCTGTATAGGCTGTTGTTGCGCCACTTCCTCACTGGGGGTACCGAACAGAATCCGGGCAAATTTGATAAATACGAGGATGGTACCCAGATTGATGAAAGACATGGTAATGAAGAGCGGCAAATTCACCTCCGCCATCATGAAATATTTCGAAATGTTCCCGCCAAAGAGGGGTGCACCGGTAATGGATAAAATCCCAAACACGATACAAACCCCCACCACAGGCAAACTGCGGAGGACACCACGAATCTCGCCAATGTCTCGTGTGTTGTAGACACGGATCACCATCCCGGTGGCCAAAAACAGGAGAGATTTGGAGATGGCGTGGCTGATAATGTGGTACATGCTACCAACATATGCGTAAACACCCTCCAAATTCAGCCCCACCATGATAAGCCCCGCCTGGGCTACGGTGCTGTAGGCCAATATCCGCTTCACATCCGTCTGGGTGAGGGCAAAGGCGACTCCGACCACAGCGGTTAGGATACCCAGTGCGAGGAAAATTCCAGTCATGTCAATCGCTTCAAACAGATGCCGAAACCGCAAGAATAGATACAGTCCGCTCTTAACCTGTAATGCCGAGAACAGCGCCGCCACGGACACGGGGGCACGAGGAATACTCTGCACCTTGGGTAAGAAGGTAAATAGGGGCAACATGGAACTCTTAGCCGCAATGGCGGTCATAATTAAGGCAAAGGGCAAAATCAACCGGCTACGGTCTAAGGTGGAGACAATCATATGGCTGTACTCCATGTCCAAGGCACCGGTGAGCATGTAGAGATAACCCACGCCCAGCAGATAAAACTGCATGACAATGACGTTGACCATTAAAAATATGATGCCGTGGTAACTGGAACGGTTGGTGCGCTTATACATAAGCAGTACCGCCGCCACAGCAGAGGACACCTCCGCTAAGACGAAGATATTAAACAGGTCTCTCGTGAGAAACAGCCCGATAAAGGCCCCCTCCCAGATAAACAAGAGAAACCAGAACAGGCGGCTGTCCTTTTGTTCGTTGAAGCTGTAGACGGTAATAATAAGGAACATTAAGGTTGTAAGACCCACAAACATAGCCGCCAGTTGATCCGCCCGGAGGATGATGCCCAAAAAGCCGCTATATTCCCCGACGATGGTGACAATCTCCGTCTCTCGGGTGCGGAAGAACAGATAGCAGGCGGCCAAGAACAAGGCACCCTGCGCCAGAATCACCAAGGCTTTACGAGCCTTAAAGAAGGGGATTAGGTAGAGTAATACGGCGATAAAAATCGGCGCAATAACAAAATAGGTTAGCATTATGATTGACTCTCCAAGTTAGGTAGTGTGGCAGCTCCCTCTTTTTCCATGCTTTTTTTCCGGGCTTCGTCCCAGTCTGTGGTGGGGTGTTTGCGGAAGAAGGCCATGAGCATGGTAATATTAATCGTGGTGACCGCTACGCCGACGACAATGGCGGTAATCATCAGCGCTTGAGGCAAGGGGTCTGCGATGTGCTCTGCGTATTCTAAGTAGGCACCCATAGGCGGCACGGTGCCGCTCTGAAAGCCGATGCTCAAAAAGAACACGATAACCGCAGATTGCATGAGCACCATGTATACCACGGCTTTGATCATCTTTTTCCCAGTAATTAGACCGTAAAAGCTGATAAGAAACACAACAATGGCGGCAACTTCAATCGGATTCATCCCTTATCTCCTCTCAATTGTGACGTAACGATAGAACAGAATGGTAAACCCACAGGCCACTTTCATGCCAATCATGAAATTCATAATCACCATGTAGACGCCTTGGAACATCGGCAAATGCTCTGCGGGTAAATGGTAGGTCATCCCAAGGAATATAACGAACACGGCAATCAGCACCGAAGAGGCAAACACAACCTCCTCCAACCGAAGCAGCTTATAGACGGGCAGATCATGGATATTATGAATCAAAAACCGACAGACGAAAAAGGCCGCAATGAACAAGCCCCCTTGGAATCCGCCCCCTGCTGTAATATGACCGTTTACGATGAGGTACACCCCGAAGAGTAAAATTACCACCGCAATGGCCCGCACCACCGCAATCTCCACCACGGAGGGCTTGAGATACCGCTTCTGCTTTGTGGATTGCAGACTGGTGGAGTAAGACATGTGGGCCACGGCTAACACGGTAACAACAAGCAACAACGCCTCAAACAACGTGTCATAGACCCGGTACCCTAAGTAAATGGCGGTAACGGCGTTCTCGCCGCCCACATCTTGTGCAAATTGAGTTAGATATTGGCTTTTCAAGTGGTCTACAACCTCCCCGCCGGGGGAAAAGTAGAGCATGAGTGCGCCGATAACCGCCGTAAACAGTAACGGTGCCACAACACGCTTGAGCCACGCCCCGACAGGCCGCTTTTCTGCCGGAGACTCTTCCGGCTGCGGCCCGTCTACTTTGAGGGCCTCATACTTCTCAAAACAGACGATGAAAAAGATGGTGGTAAAGGCACCGATGGCTGCCTCTGCCATGGCTGTGTCCGGTGAGCCAAGGAGAAAATAGGCAAGGGATGTTAAGAGCGAAAAAATAAACAGGTAAATCATCACCCGAACATTTCGCCGCTCTCGCAAGATACAAACTGCCCCGAACACCCAGAGGGCTAGGATCGCATATAGCATGGGATTAGGTATCATCTTGACCTCTGTCCTCTTCTAAGTTGTACCCACTCACATGGGCCGTGCGGGTGATGATGTGTGTGACCATGGGGTTAACCACCAGTAAGATGCCCAAGAGTAACAAAACCCGCAGAGTAAAAAAGCTAATTCCATGCCGCAGGGCCACGCCGATAACCACCGTCACCGCCCCCACGGTGTCAATTTTTGAAATAATCAGAACCCGGAGAGAAAAGCTGCGGAATTTTAATATCCCAATGGCCCCGAACAGCATGAACACGGTGCCGATGATAATAATAATGTTACTGGTCAGTTCCATCTCGCTTCTCCTTCTCCCTTCTCTTTCTTGTCCCCCAGAACATGGTGATAAACAAGGTGCCGATAAAGCCGGACAGGGCATAGATAATGGCGTAGTCTAGCAAAAAGCCCATATCCTGTAACGAGGCCACCATGAGGATAATCAAAATCACTTTGGTTGAAGCCAGGTTCATCCCCAGCATCCGATCCCACATAGACGGGCCCCGCACCGCCATCCCGATATAGAGAAGTAAAAATGCCAACATGGGCCATAAAATATACTGCATTACCGCCGCCCTCTCTGTTCCGCTTTGATCAGCCGCCGCTCCATCCGGTTTTTGAGCGCATCCACCGACTCTTTCGAGTCGCCGCCGTCTTTTGGGGCTAAGTTTAACACCGTCAACGTCCCATTGCTCAAATCCAAGGGAATCGACCCCGGGGTCAGGGTAACCGAGTTGACCAATATGGCCCTTAGAAAATCACTCTGTAACTCTGTCTGCACTTTCGTAATGTCCGCCCGTGCCCCGGTGAGAATCAGCCGGATAACAATAAACCCTTGGGCGTAAATCTCGCCGATTAAGTAAAATGGATAGGTCAAAAGTTTATAAAACCGCACCCCTTGCACCCGCTTTAGTGGAATAAACTTCCGACCAAAAGCCAAGCACGCCAAGGCAATCACCGCCCCTATTGCGACCGTGAAAATAGAAAGTTCTTCCGCTAAGATAACCCAAATCAAAACAAGCCCCACAAATGCGTAGATGCTGCTGCGATTCATGCCGTCACCGCCTGTTTGTAAAATTCAAAAGCATTGTATCACAGCTTGTCGGTTTTTTCTAGGAAAAAAATTAAATATTTTTACGCGTCTTTGTTCTATACCATTGTTGCGTTACAGGATGTAATGTGATATACTGCAACCTATCAATTGAAATGAGGGGTGTCCTATGTCTAGTCAAGGTTGGATTTTAGCAGTATTTATCGTGTATTTTGGTGCCATTATCCTCATGGCAACCCGGTTTCGGCGGGCGCAAAACCTGTCGGACTACTTATTGGGGGGCCGGAAATTAAACGCTTGGGTCGGCGCACTTTCAGCCCAAACGTCGGACATGTCCGGCTGGCTGCTCATGGGCCTGCCCGGTGCCATCTATGCCGCAGGCACCGGTCGGGCATGGATTGCCGTGGGCCTGATTATCGGTACGGTGCTCAACTGGTTGTTTGTCGCCAAGCGGCTCCGTCGGCATACCATCGTGGCAAAGGCCGTTACATTGCCGGAGTATTTTGAAAACCGATTCCGTGACAAGCACCATGTGTTAAAAATCATCGCAGCGGTGTTTTTTGCGTTTTTCTTTACCATCTACGCCGCCTCCGGCTTTGTGGCTGGGGGAACGCTGTTGCCACAGATTTTTAATGTGAACTATCAAGCCGCCGTCATCATCTTGGCGAGTTTTGTGGTCATTTATACCCTTATCGGTGGGCTTATGGCCATTAGTTGGACAGACTCTATCCAAGGCATGATGATGCTCTGTGCCGTATTGTTCTTACCCCTCATCGTCATCTCTACCATGGGCGGCTGGGGCAATGTAGCGGCAGAAATCCCGCCCGGATTCTACAATATCATGTCTGACGGGGCCGGCGGCACCATTAGGCCCATCTCCATCATCTCTGACGTGGCGTGGGGGCTGGGGTACTTCGGTATGCCCCATATCTTAGTCAAACTCATTGCCATCCGGTCAGAAAAAGACGTGTCCAAATCCGCAGTTATTGCTATCATTTGGGTTGTACTGGCTTTGGCCTCTGCCGTATTAGTCGGTCTTGTGGGCCGTGCCTTCATTCCGGGACTGGACAACCCAGAGACCGTGTTCATTCAAATGATTCACAGAATTTTCCTAAACCAAGGCACCGTATGGATGACCTTACTCGGCGGCCTGTTCCTCTGCGGGATGTTTGCGGCCATTAAGTCCACGGCGGATTCGCAACTTTTGGTCGGCTCTTCCGCTGTGGGGGATTTGTATCGGTTGGCAAATAAAAAAGCAACGGATAAAAACCTCGTCTGGTTCTCTCGGTTGGCTGTATTTGTTGTGGCGGTGTTTGCTCTTTGGATTGCCTTATCCGCCTACGATCCCGCCCTCGGCGGACCAGATCGTAGCAGAGGCGTTATGCCGTTAGTTGCCATGGCGTGGGCCGGATTCGGCTCGACCTTTGGACCCTTGGTGCTGTGTTCTCTGTTCTGGAAACGCACAACGAAGATTGGGGCCATTTGCGGAATGCTGGTTGGCGGCTTGACTGTGTCTGCTTGGCACTTCCTCCCCATACTATCAAGCGCAGACGGATTTGTGACCCCTGCGGTTCGCACAGGGCTATTCTCCATCGTACCCGGATTCTTCGCATCTCTTGCAACGATTTTCGTGGTTAGTCTGCTGACAAAACAACCGTCGGCGGAGGTTTTGAGTGAGTTTGATGTTGCGTCGAGGCCTTTGGCAGAGTAAATTATGATGAATCTCCACCGGGTTTGCCCGGTGGGGATTTTTTTGCCTCCTGTTTACAACCCCGCAAACTTGGGTATATTTACCAAGACCCAAACAAACAGGAGGACTACCAACATGAAGCGCATTCCCTTGGCTCTGGCATGTCTCATGCTACTCACAACTGCTACACAGGCCCTATACTCTCCCGAGGACGAAACAGAAAAAAGCGCAGTATACATCCAAACATTACTTGAAGAACGTCCGCACACAGAAGAACCCACACCCCACGCCGCCGCACCGGAAGTCCGCTTTCACACAAACAAACAGCAGGCCGCCGCAGAACAATTGCTCCCAGCGGAAGCACGTCTGCTCCCTCCCGCTCCCAGCCGCTGGACGGATTACTGCGTCACCGTCCTCGCCCGCATGGTCTGGGGTGAAGGGCGGGGTGTCAGCCGAAACGAGCAAAAGCTCATCGTCTGGACGGTTATCAACCGCTTGGAAAACGGACGATACGGCACATCCCTCATCGGCGTTGTGCGGGCACGGGGGCAGTTTCACGGGTACAGCTCCCGTCACCCGGTGACAGATCCCATCCGCAACATGGTCATTGAGGTGCTGGAGGCTTGGGAACGGGGCGAGGCGGCCAAAGTCTACCCACCCTTTGCCACCACGCCGCACTACCTCTATTTCAGCGGCAGAAACGGGCATAATTGGTTCCGTGAACGGCATCGGTAACAACCTCCCAATGTAACCAGAAAGAGAAGGCTCGGTTGCTTCACTGCAACCTAGCCTTCTCTTTCTGGTCTGCCCCTACTGGCGTCTAAAAATCCAGTTTGGCGTATAGCATCCGTGTGATGAAGTAGGAGATAATAAAAATAAGCATTTGATTATTTCAAAATTCAATCCCGCTCACCCATTGCAAATTCAAGACTTTTCACAATGTCAGCCTAGCCAAAACCAAGAAAAAACAGACCAGCTAGAAACATACTAGAAACAAAAAAACCGTATAGAATTTCTCAGTTTCAAAAGCAAGAGACACCTGCTCCACACAATTTTGTGTAGTGGGTGTTTTCTCTGCTTACATATAAAACAGCAGACTTCACGCCGCCCAAGCGGAGACGACAGGTGGCGTTTAGCATATATCTCACAATAGTTTGGAGGGAAACCCACATTGCCACACTTCGGGCCAAGTTGGCCCGAAGTACAAAGAGAGAAAAGAATATCCCTTGCCGGGTCTGATTGAAAAATCAGGCTCTATTTTTTTACCCAAAATCGAAAGGAGATTCTATGACAAGACAAAAACGAATACCCCGCCTAATGGCTATTGTCCTAGTATTGGCT
>WRBE01000060.1 GCA_009779845.1 Oscillospiraceae bacterium | reverse complement strand
GTTGTTGACATTGACTAAGCATATATGCTATACTTCGTTTATCACAGAGAAAACAGGAGTTGTCAACATGGCTGTAGGCGATAGAATTAAGAGAACACGGAACCTGCGAGGGCTTACGCAAAAGGAGCTTGGCGTAGCGGTTGGATTCGATGAAAAGACAGCGGATGTGCGTATCGCTCAATACGAATCCGGCACACGAACGCCAAAAGAAGATATGCTGCGGAGCATTTCAGAGGCGCTTGATGTAAACTACCGCTCCTTGTACGAGCCAAGTTTATATGCCGTTGAGGACGTGCTATATACGCTCTTTGAGTTAGATGAACACTACGGAATTAAAGTCATTGGTGATGATAAGCTGAGTATTGACTTCAATAATCGTCTGGTCAATGATTTCCTCAGAGAATGGCAACTTCGCAAGCAAGAGTTGGCTGACGGCGAGATTACCAAAGAGGAATACATGGAGTGGAAAGTAAACTGGCCTCAAACCGCTGACGACTGCGGGAAGTTTAAGCCTAAAAAACAGTGGCGCAGATAACAAAAAAGAGCTAACTGACATCAAAATCAGTTAGCTCTTTTCTATGGATAAAACAATCAATGTTGCCAAAACGTTGCCACAGAGAGTATCAAAACCTCAAAAACATAGTGTTTTCAGTCTATCTAGCTACCTCTGCGACTACTCCCACTCGATCGTAGCCGGAGGTTTATTTGTTACGTCATACACCACGCGGTTCACTCTTTCCACCTCATTCACAATCCGGCCGGACACCTTCTCCAGCACCTCATACGGAATCTTTGCAAAGTTTCCGCGCATGAAATCTGTGGTGATGACTGCCCGAAGGCCCACGGTGTAATCGTAGGTGCGGGTATCATTCGTAACACCCACAGAACGGAGGTTGGTGAGAATGGCGAAATATTGGCCGATTTCTTTATCTAACCCGGCCGTTGCAATCTCGGTGCGGAAGATGGCATCGGCTTCTCGTAGGATATCTAGCTTGTTCTTAGTAATCTCACCGATCACCCGGACGGCAAGGCCGGGGCCGGGGAAGGGTTGGCGGTCTACTAAGAAACTGGGCATACCCAGCACTCGTCCCAGTTCCCGCACCTCGTCTTTGTATAGTAGCCGCACTGGCTCTAAAATCTCTTCAAAATCAATCACATCTGGTAGACCGCCTACGTTATGGTGGCTTTTTACCAGTTTATTGCCCTCAGTACCGCTCTCTGCGATGTCGGGGTAGATGGTGCCTTGGACGAGGAAGTCTACGGCACCAATTTTCTTGGCCTCATCTTCAAATACACGGATGAACTCTTCGCCGATGATTTTTCGCTTTTTTTCGGGGTCAGTGACGCCAGACAGTTTGCCGAGAAAGCGGTCTTCGGCGTTCACTCGGATAAAATTCATGCCATACTGGTCACGGAATACCTGCTCAACCTCGTCACCCTCGTCTTTTCGCATCAGCCCCGTGTCCACGAAAATGCTGATGAGCTGGTGCCCGATGGCCTGATGCACCAACAGCGCACAAACACTGCTGTCCACCCCGCCGGAGAGGGCGCATAACACCTTTTTATCTCCCACTTTTGCTTTGATTTCCGCCATGGCTTTGGTTGAGAAGGCGGTCATATCTCTCTGTTCTCTCTGCACTGACATAGGTAAAACCCCTCTTTCATAAATTCATAACTTCCATACAAACGGGGACAATAAGAAGCCAATCCGATTACGAAAAACCGGAGGTTTTCCCCATGCTTCTCACTTTGGCGTACCGCACAGCGGTTATGTTTATCATCATGCTTGTCACCATGCGGGTTCTGGGCAAACGGCAAATGGGCCAACTGGAACTCAATGAGTTGGTGGTGGCCATCATGCTGTCAGAGCTTGCCGTGTCTCCTATTACAAATCCGGGCAACAACCGTTTGCTCTATGGCATTATCCCAGTGGCGGTGTTGTTGGTGGGCGAGTTGCTCATTGCGTTTTTGTGTCTGAAAAGCGTCCGCATCCGGGGCTTCATCGTGGGTAAGCCCAGCAACATCATCAAAAACGGCCAAATCCTCCAGCAAGAAATGCGGAAGAATCGCCTCAATCTCACTGAGCTGACAGAAAAACTCCGGGCCCAAGGCTACACAGACCTGTCCACCATCAAACACGTTATTTTAGAGGTCAACGGTGCTCTCAGCGTACTTCCCTTTAAAGCCCATGCCCCGGCCACTTACGAAGCCCATCAGTTGCAAGGGAAAGACAACGGTCTACCGGTGCTGGTCATCAATGATGGGCGGGTATTAGACCAAAATCTCACCGCCCTAGGGTTTGACCGCCGCTGGTTGGAAAAAGAGCTCAAAAAGCGGGGAGCGGTTGACCACACAAAGGTTTTTCTCTTATCCGTGGACGAAAATCAAAACATCTATTACGCCCCGAAGGATATACCGTAACTATTTCTCGATGAGTAGTTTATTGACCTCATCCAAGAACGTGCCGATATCTTTAAACTGTCGGTAGACCGAGGCGAAACGGACATAGGCCACATCGTCTAAGTCACGGAGCCGATCCATGACAAGCTCGCCCACCTGCATGGCGGTGACTTCTCGCTCCATGCGGTTTTGCAGCTCTTGCTCAATGTCTCTGGCGACGGCCTCAATGGCCTCTGTGGACACGGGTCGTTTTTCGCAGGCCCGGGTGAGTCCTGTGACTAGTTTCTCTTTGTCGAACACTTGCCGGGTTCCGTCCTTTTTGGCCACCATGAGGGGTAAGCGCTCCATGGTTTCGTAGGTGGTGAACCGTTTTTGGCAACTCAAGCATTCTCGCCGCCGCCGGATGGTGACTCCCTCTTCCGCCGGTCTGGAGTCGATTACCTTACTCTCACCGAAAGCACAATATGGGCATTTCATTAGCACATGCCGCCTTTCTGTTCAATATGTTGTGGTTAGTATACCACAAATGGGTAAACGGAACAAGTGTTTTGCTTGTTCCCACAACTACACCAACCGCCGTACCAACGTCTCTTTCGTGCCCTCCAGCAAATCAATTACCGGAATCTCAATCATCGTGTACGCCCCAGGGGATTGTTTCGCAGAAGCTCTGGCACAAGCCACCATGACTTGGGCGGTCAGTGCGGGGTTGTTGATTCGCATATTAAACTCCAGCATCTGGTTATGTGCTTGCCCGGACACGCCCTTGCGGACAAGGTTTACCCCGTGGCCCATGTCGATGAGGGCATCCACGTTATCCTCTAAATAAATATGGGTCTCATCACTGGAAAAATAGGGATCCGCCTTGATTTTTGCCGCAATGTCGTCAAAGGCATAGCCGTCTAACAGTTCCACATAGACCAGCCGCCGATGGACACCGGTTCCTAAGGGGATGGTCATGGACAGTGCATTCTTCACGCCCTCAATGGCCTTAATGGCCACAGTGTGTCCCATACTCATGCCGGGGCCAAAATTAGTGAAGGTTTTGCCTTGGGGCGTAAGGGCCTCCATCAACGTGCGGACAACAGAGTCTGCGCCGGGGTCAAACCCAACGGAGACCGCAGCCACGGCACCGCCTTGCTTGGCGGCACGGTCTAACTGTTCCCGCAGTTCCCAGATATCCGTGTGGACGTCATAACTATCTACGGTGCTGATGCCCTGTAACAGACACGCCTCCGCCACCGCCGGGATGGCGCGGGTGGGGGTGCAGAGAATGGCCACGTCCGGCCTAGGGTCGAGCTTCGTGATATCGTCTACCACCGGGACGGAAACTTGCGGCTTATTCAATGACTGTTTCCGCATGACAATGCCACAGAGGGCCATATCGCCAGCGGTCTCCACAGCGTCCATGACGGCCTTTCCGATGTTGCCGTACCCGACAATTGCGATGTTTAACATGTTTCACCATCTCACATTCTCATTAGATTTTGTTGTGCGGTTATTATTTTACCATAGCATTCGCAAGATTTCCAGACGTAAGCATCAAATAATCCCACAGCAACTTAAAACTGCTCTGACGGTTTGCGTTTTGATTTATAGTCGCATCGCTGGAGTAGAATCCATGCCAAATATCAAGTGCGAATAGGACGGTCTATTACAGGTAGGAAAAGTATGATATAATATCAAAACGAAATAAGGCGATAGATACGTGCCGAGAGAGCAGGAGACATGTCGAAATGAGAGTGGTTGACTATAAAAAACAGGTGTTAGAATATGCACAAAAGGCATATAAACAGTGCTTGATGGCGGGTACCAGCGGCAATCTTTCCGTACGGACACAGGCGGGGCACATTGTCATAACGCCGAGCGGTATGGACTATTTGTCAATGACCGCCGATGATATTATGGTGATTGACTTGGAAGGCCGAATCATAGAGGGGCCCCACCAGCCCTCTTCTGAGTGGCCTTTGCACGCAGAGATATATCAGCGTATGCCCGAGGTGAACGGCATTGTACATACTCATTCCCCCTATGCCACTGCCTTCGCTGTGCTCAATGAGCCGATTCCGCTTGTGTTAATCGAAATGGTGACGTTTCTGAGAGGAGATGTTCCCGTTGCACCGGTGGCTACGCAGGGCGCATCTGAAGTTGGGCTGGGTGTGGTAAAGGCAATGAAAGGGCGCACGGCCTGCCTGATGCAAAACCATGGTGCTGTTACTGTAGGGGAGAATTTGCCGCAGGCGTTTGTCCGCACGGAATACCTAGAAGATGCGGCGAAAATTTACCATTTTGCAAAAGCGATAGGTACCCCCACTCATGTGCCGGCAGAGATGGTGCAGGAGATGCTAAATAGATAAAAAGGAAGGGAAAGTAATATGGAGCACACAGTTCATTTTGATTATGAGTATTTCAAGAAGAGTGCAGAGTACATCCGTTCAAAAATCGATTTTCAGCCGGAGATTGCAATCGTGCTCGGCTCGGCCCTCGGCCCGCTTGCAGATGAGGTGGAAAACCCTGTTGTGATCCCTTATGATGACATCCCCAATTTCTTGCGCACAACCGTGCGATCCCACGCAGGCAAGCTGATTCTGGGACAGATTCAAGGAAAACATGTGGTCTGCATGTCGGGGCGGTTTCACTATTACGAGGGTTATGCGTATGAGCAACTCGTCATTCCCATTCGGGTGTTTCAGCTCCTTGGCGTAAAGGCGACGATTTTAACGAACGCAGCAGGCGCAGTCAACGAGACGTATAAGCCGGGTGATATTATGCTCATAAAAGATCATATCAAACTAACCGGTGCATCTCCGCTCTGTGGGCCGAACATAGATGAATTTGGCCCCCGTTTCTTCGACACCAGCGATATGTATACAGAGTCGCTTCGCACCCTCGCCAAACAATGTGCCGAAGAGATCGGACAGCATCTTTGGGAGGGGAATTATTTCTTTTTCACAGGACCGCAGTTTGAGACCCCGGCGGAAATCGCAGCGACACGGGTTTTAGGCGGTGACGCTGTTGGCATGTCTACTGTGACAGAAGCACTCACTGCGGCCCACTGTGGCATGAAGCTGCTGGCCTTCTCCCTGATCAGCAACATGGCGGCGGGCGTATTAGATCAGCCTATTACTGCCGAAGAGGTCGGCGAGGCGGGAAGAGAGGCCGCTGGCCGGTTCAAAGCACTGATTCGTGAGATCGTCAGGCAGATGGATTTGGAGGTGTAGGGTTATGGCACGAGCCGACAAAAACCTTGCTTTTATGTTGCAATATGAAAATGTTGCATGGTATGAGGGCGGTAAGGTACGTATCTTAGACCGCAGGATATACCCCGTGAAAGTAGAGTTTGTCACCTGTAACCGCCACGAAGAGGTTGCCCAAGCGATTGCGGACATGGTAACACAGAGCGCCGGGCCTTATGCGGCGGCAGGGATGGGCATGGCACAGGCTGCTTTTGAGGCAAAAGAGTTTGGCTCTGAACAGTTTCAGGCGCATATGAAAACAGCCGCCCACACGCTCTCCCATGCCCGCCCGACCACGGTAGCGCGTATGCAGACAATCACGGCCGGTTGCTTAGATGTGGCTCTGAATGCGAGAGAGGCGGGCATTCCTGCCGACCTTGCCATACGAGAACATGTTGTCCACAACTTGGACACTCGCTACCGTAAAATCGGACAAGCGGCAGAGTATCTGGTAGACCTGTTCCCGAAAAAGGGCACGATTATGACCCAGTGCTTCGGCGAGACGATTGTCGGGCAGATGCTCCGTGTCGCAAGAGAGCGGGGCTACGACTTGAAGATCATCTGCCCTGAGACAAGGCCGTATTTCCAAGGCGCTCGTCTCACTGCGAGCGTGGCCAAGGACATGGGCTATGATGTGACCGTCATCACGGACAACATGCCCGCCTATACCATGCAGACCAAGAATGTGGACGTATTCACCTCAGCGGCGGATGTCATCTGCATGGACGGGTGGGTTGTCAACAAAGTCGGGACACTCCAAATCGCAATTGCGGCGAAGTATTTTGGCATCCCGTACTTTGTCTCCGGCGGCCCGGATAGACAGCACAGCATCATCGACACGGTTACAATCGAAGAGCGTGACCCCGAACTCTGCCTAGAGGCGATGGGGGTTCGCACGGCGATGCAGGGTGTTGGCGGCTATTACCCCTCATTTGATGCAACACCGCCCCATCTGGTGAGTAGCGTTGTGACAGACAGGGGCATCTTTTCCCCCTACGATGTCGCACGCTATTTCAAAGGGAGCGATAGCGGATCGTTGGTTGTATAACGACCGGAGAGCAAAAAAGAACATGTTGTTTCTCGTGCAAAAACGAAGCCATCTGGCTTCGTTTTTGTGCGCTTTTTATGCTTGACACGAACTGCAAGATATAGTATAATGCAATGGCTTTGGCACAATATATAGTGCTTAAGTGAATTTTGATGTTGGGGAAAATGGAAGGGAGGGACGTGGCACATGATACTCAAACGCTATCTTCTCTATTTAGGACGCTGGCAATTGAGCACACCGCTATTGGCTTTCGTGATTATCGTCATACCATTTGGAACGTTTTGGCAGACGGTGATTGCGAACCTAATTGGCGGGCTGATATTCTTCTGGGTAGATAAGTGGATTTTCAGAAAAAAAGAGGGCAGAGAAAAACCCAAAAGGATTTTGGCAACCAAAGGCTGCGGCAATGCTAGGCCCAGCCAAAGCATAAGCGAGTGAGCGGCAAGGGAGATGTCGGCATAGTTGTGTAGTTTATAAACGGACTATATGCTTAGAAATATATGAGAGAAAGAAAATCCCACAGGGCAATCACAAGCCTTGTGGGATTGTTTCATGTACCATTGAAAAAAACAAGTTTGAGCCGCACAGGGTCAAGAATGGGCGGTCTGGGTCACCCCACAATATCTTCTACCACCGTAAGCGGTGGGCCGTTTAGCACAATCAGTCGATTCGCAAACCGTTCGGCCTCGCCTCGGTCGTGAGTGATCAGGATGGTGAGGCGGTCAGTGTACTTCTCATCAAACAGATGGGGATATATCTGCTCTCGCGTGGTGTCGTCTAGGCCGGCGAAGGGTTCGTCTAATAGCATCAGGTCACCTTCATAGGCCATGGCTCTGGCGATAGACAGTCGCCGCCGCATTCCGCCGGAGAGCTCGATAGGGAGCAGGTGACAGGCGTCCTCAATGCCCATGCGTGTAAGCCATGCCATGGCAAGGGCCTCATCGTGGCGACCCAAGACGGCGAGGATATTCCCCAGTGCCGTGACACCGCCTAGTAGCCTGTCCTCTTGGAACACCATAGAAAGTCGTTGTTTTTCACACACGATACGTCCGCTGTCTAGGGTTTCCAGCCCCGCCAGCAACCGCATCAGTGTGGTTTTGCCGCAACCGGACGGCCCCATCAGCACCACAATGCCGCTTGTGGGGAGTGTCAGACAAAAATCATCCAGCACGATTTTACCATCGAAGGATTTGGAGAGGTGTTCAAACTTCATCACGCAATCTCCTTCCCTTGGTGCCAGCCAAGCGGCGGCTTAGAAATGCTAAAAGCCACACCATCAGTTTTTCTAACATGACACTCAACGCAATGACTGCAATCGTCCATGCGAACAAGTCCGCTGTCAGCAGGTGGATTCTGGCATCATACACATGCCGCCCCATGGTACCCGCCGGGCGGGCCAAAACTTCGGCACCAATGGCGGTTTTCCAAGCGGCCCCGAGGCCCGTGGTCAGGGCGGAGACGATGTAGGGCATCAAAGACGGCAGATAGATATAGCGAATCTTTTTCCACCACCCGAAGCGAAACACTTGCCCCATCTCTAGCAGTTGGACATCAATAACCTCTAGCCCCGCAAACAGGTTAGTCCAAATCATGGGTGTGACCATCAAAAACACCACAAATGCAGGAATCCGGGCCGTAGCAAGCCAGACTAGGGCCAAAATAATAATAGATGCAAGCGGTGTGGCCCGAATCACGCCCAAAAATGGTTGGAACAGGTGACGAAGTAGTGCAAATCGGCTGGTGAGTACAGCCAGTACACTGCCGACCAGAATGGCGAACCCAAAACCCTCCAACACCCGCACGTTTGTGGCGAGAACGGCGCTCCAAAATTCCGGTGTCGCCGCTAGTTCAAATAATCTGCTGACAGCACGAACAGGAGATACAACCAGTATCTCCCGTCCGACATAGCGATACGCAGCTTCCCATATTAAGAGCCAAAACAGAGTCGCTGTGAGCTTTATTCCGATTTTTTTTACTCGGCTACCCAAGGAAGTAGAACTCTGCGCTTGGCAACCTGCCGCCCACCGTGTCCGGGTTTGCGTCATAGAGTATAGTCAAAAACGCATCCACAACACGCTGCATTTCTGCGCCGATGATATAGACGAAGTTGCTGATTGGAATGACCTGACGGGCAACGCCCGCCGGGACAATGTCAAACTGCTCCATGAGTTCTGCTGCCTCGTCCACATGTTCCATGACAAAAGCAAGGGACTCTGCGTGGTCTTGTAAAAACCGCTCTACCGGAATGGGGTTGGCCTCTAAAAACTCGGTGCGTACCACTACGCTACCTTGTACAAACACAGAGTCGGGGCTTACAGCGTTCCACTCTTCGGCTAGGTCGAGGGCGATTGTTACATCGTCGCTCTGGTTTAAGACGGAGGTGACAAAAGGTTGCGGTAGCAGGCCGATGCCCACCTCGCCTGCCACCATGAGAGCCGCTAATTCTGCGTGCTCTGCGTTGAATACAATTTCCACATCCACACCCGGCTCTAGGCCGTTACTGCGGAGGATATGCTCAAAGGCAAACTGAGGGATGGCACCTTGGCCTGTGATGTGAATGGTTTGGCCTTGTAAATCCGCAATGGTGTTAATCTCACCGGTACTGTCGAGGACAAACAAAAGACTTTGGGTTAATGCAGAGATAATCCGCACATCCCCGCCGGTGCGCTCGTACAGCATGGCGGCTTGGTTTACCCCTACTGCCGCAATGTCTAATTCACCGCTGATAATCCCGGCCACCATTTCTTCTGGTGCACCGCCGACGGTGAAGTGATAGTCATCACGCGTCTGCCCGTCCTCCGCCCACGCCATAAGAGGTGCCATGCCCATACCGGAGGGGCCGCGGAGGATGCCTACGTTGACGCTTATGGGCATGTGCTGAGATGCACTAGAAAGAGCAGGTAGTTCCGGGGTAGGTTCTGGCTCTAGGGTGTCGCAACCGACCATGAGTCCGACAGCTAGTAGAGCAATCAGTAATATTGTGAGTAATTTTGTACATTTCATCATTTTTTCTCTTTTCTTTATCCAAACGAATGGGATTTGGTTAGTGTTCACTAACCATGGGAAAGTATATTACATTTCTGATTGCTTGTCAACTCGGATTCTGCTATAATAGGGAGAATCAAAGAGCAGGAGCTTGTCCATGACAGTAGTAACAAACAGCCCGGCAGAAACAGAACAATTGGCGGCAACCTTAGCAGATTGCCTTGCGCCGGGCATGGTGCTGGCGTTCACCGGCGACCTAGGGGCAGGGAAGACCACCTTTACCAGAGGACTGGCCCGTGGATTAGGGATAGAGACCCCTGTGACCAGCCCCACCTATACCATCGTCAACGAGTACGACACTGGTCGGTTGTCGCTCATCCACTTCGACATGTACCGCCTATCCGGTGCCGATGAACTGTTCGAGATCGGGTGGGAGGATTATCGAGAACGGGGTGCGGTTTTGGCTATAGAGTGGAGCGAAACCGTGGCGGAGGCCCTGGGCCCCGATACGGTAATGGTGCAGATTGAGAAAATCGGGGACGAGAGTCGGCGGATTACCATCACCGGCCTCCCGGAAGCGGGGGAGTAGTTTATGCGGATATTAGCGATTGAATCCTCCGCCAAAGCGGCTTCTGTGGCCATCATGGAGGATGAACGGCTTATTGCCCAGACATACCAGCACGCAGGGTTAACCCATTCTAAGACGCTACTGCCCATGATCCATGGGCTACTTGCGGGCATTGACTGCACCGTGGCGGAATTAGACACCATCGCCGTGGCAAAAGGGCCGGGGTCATTTACGGGAATCCGCATCGGCGTAGCCACAGCCAAGGGGTTGGCCCTTGGGGCGGATAAGCCCTTGGTGGGCGTGTCCAGTTTAGAGGCCATGGCCCATCAGGCGAAACACTTGGGGCAAGGGCTCATCTGCGCCGCTATGGACGCCCGGCGGGGGCAGGTATATAATGCCCTATTTCACGCCCAAGGGGACAAGTTACACCGTTTGACAGACGACCGGGCTATTGCGATCGAGGCGTTATTTGCCCAAACCGAGCATAGTGGCCCTTACCTTCTGGTCGGGGACGGGGCGGCCTTATGTTATGATTATTTGCAACAGGAAAAAATCCCGGCACAGATACTGCCGGAACATTTGGTACAACAGACGGCTTGGGGTGTCGCCATGGCGGCACGAGAGCATCCGGCCGGGTGCGTACATGACGCAAACCCAGAGTATATCCGCCCCTCCCAAGCAGAGCGAGAGCGGGACGAGCGGTTACAAATTTAGGAGGAACACACTATGTCAAATCTACACGTACTGGATCATCCGCTGTTACAGCACAAGCTATCCATTTTACGGGACAAACACACCGGGGTCAAAGAGTTTCGGGAGATTGCCACCGAGATGGCGGGGCTCATGTGTTATGAGGCAACCCGGAATCTGGCCTTAGAAGAGGTAGAGATTGAAACCCCCGTTGCCAAGGCAACCACCCGCCGGATTGCGGGTAAGAAAATGGCCATCGTACCCATTCTGCGGGCGGGGCTGGGTATGGTGGACGGGATTTTACAGCTAATCCCCTCCGCCAAAGTGGGGCATCTGGGACTCTATCGTGACCCGGAGACCTTAGAGCCGGTAGAGTACTACTGCAAGATGCCCCGTGATATTGCCGAGCGGCAGGTGATGATACTAGACCCCATGCTTGCCACCGGCGGCAGTGCGGCGGCAGCGGTTCAGATACTCAAAGGACACGGCTGTAAACATATCACGCTCATGTGTATTCTAGCGGCGCCGGAGGGAATTGCGTATCTGCATCAGGCCCACCCGGATGTGAACATCTACACCGCCGCTGTGGATGAAAAGCTCAATGACCATGGCTACATCGTCCCCGGTCTTGGTGACGCTGGTGATCGTATTTTCGGCACAAAATAACAAACTATGCGTACACATTCGTGTGCGCATAGTTATATAAATTGGAGCATGTCATGACAGAAAAGAAGCAAAAATACCTGTACATTCGCATCATATTGTTCTTGTTGGGCGTGTTATCCCTGTTAAATACAGCGTTTTTATTCCGCATTTCCAACCCGACCATTGGGTTTGCCCTGCAAGGGGCGTTGTCTGTGGCGTTACTTGCGTACGCCGTCTGTCTTCCTTGGATTTCTAAGAAAATACATATCATATTAGGTGTACTGTGCTTGATTCCCGCCGGGTTTACATTGTTTTTGGCCATTTACGGCAACGTGAGCAATGCGGATTACACGGAAGAGGCGATTGTCGTACTAGGTGCCGGGATTCACGGGGAGCGCGTTAGCCGCCCCTTGGCCCATCGGCTGGATACCGCCGCTGCGTATTGGCGGGAAAACCCCACCGCCTACATCGTCGTCACCGGCGGGCTGGGGAACCGGGCAATCATCACCGAGGCGGAGGCCATGGCCCGATATTTAATCAGAATCGGTGTCCCGGAAGAACGGATATTGCTGGAAGAGTTGTCCACCTCGACCTATGAAAACCTCGTGTTCGCCCAAGAGATTTTGGACGAGCATTTTCCGGGCGGCTACCGTGTGGTGGTAGTGACGAATGATTTCCACCTCTACCGCGCCACCCTGACCGCCCGGCGGGTGGGCTTAGACGTAGCACGCCTCGGTGCGCCCACAGACTGGTATTCTTGGCCGTCGAATTATTTGCGTGAGATGGTGGCGGTAGTGAACCAGTGGGTGTTTGGCGGCGGGTGATGTGTTTTTTGATTGGGCGTTTCTCTTGTAGGGGACGATGGCAATCGTCCCGCAAATCTCGGACGGATAGCCATCCGCCCCTACATGTTGACTACGGTTGCATCATTTATGTTCTAATCTAAAAAACAAACGTCCCGATTGAGGGTTCTCAATCGGGACGTTACCTATCTATCTCCTACTTACCATGATAAGCATTTCGATACATCTCTTTAATCTCCGCAATCAGCGGATAGCGTGGATTCGCGCCGGTGCATTGGTCGTCGAAGGCCATCTCGCTCATCACGTCTAATTTCGCTTCAAAATCGGCCTCTTTGATGCCGTAGTCTTTGATGGCGGACTTGATGCCCAAGGCGGTCTTTAGCTTGTTAACCTCGTCAATAAGCTTTTCGACCTTTTGGGCCTCTGTTTTGCCGCCTAAGCCTAACATGTCGGCAATCTCGGCGTATTTTTTCCCGGCTTGCGGATGGGTGTATTGGGGGAAGGTGCCCATTTTCG
Source organism: Oscillospiraceae bacterium (assembly GCA_009779845.1). GTDB lineage: Bacteria > Bacillota > Clostridia > Oscillospirales > Oscillospiraceae > WRAB01. The sequence goes on along the minus strand of WRBE01000060.1, from coordinate 3,224 downwards.
CAGGGCAGGTGGCGGCGTTGAAGCGTATGGTTTCCACCATCATCACCGCATTGGCCACACCGTGAGGCAGCTCAAACGCCGCACCCAGCTTATGGGCCATGGAGTGGCACACACCTAAAAACGCATTGGCAAAAGCCATACCGGCGATGGTGGAGGCGTTGGCCATCTGCTCTCTGGCCTCGGGGTCATTTGCGCCGTTGTCGTACGCACGTTTCAGATAGCCGAAGGTTAGTTTAAGGGCCTCTTTCGCCAAGCCGTCGGTGTAGGGGGTGGCGAGCATGGAGACATACGCCTCCAGTGCGTGGGTCAACACATCGATGCCGGAGGCCGCCGTGAGGGACGGGGGCATGTGCATCATGAGATTTGCGTCTACAATCGCCATGTGGGGGAGCAGTTCATAGTCGGCGATGGGGTATTTTGTGCCCGTTGTCTCATCGGTGATAACCGCAAAGGGCGTGACCTCCGAACCGGTTCCGGCTGTGGTGGGTACTGCGATGAAGTAGGCTTTCTCGCCCATTTTTGGGAAGGGATAGACCCGCTTGCGGATGTCCATAAACCGCATAGCCATGTCGTGGAAGTCAACTTCAGGATGCTCGTACATCAGCCACATGATTTTCGCCGCATCCATGGGGGAGCCGCCGCCTACGGTAAGGATACAGTCCGGCTGGAACAGTGCCATCTCGGCGGCCCCTTGTCTGACACAGGCCAGCGTGGGGTCCGGCTCTACATCGTAGAACACGGTGTAGCTGATGCCCAGCTCGTTTAGCTTATCCGTCACCGGCGCAATGTGACCGTTGGTGTAGAGGAACGCGTCTGTGACGATGAACACTTTCTTTTTGTCTAATACAGTGGTCAGCTCGTCTAATGCTACCGGCAGGCAGCCTTTCTTGTAGTAGACCTTTTGCGGTGCGCGGAACCAGAGCATATTTTCTCTCCTCTCGGCGACAGTTTTGATGTTTAACAGGTGTTTGACACCCACGTTCTCAGAGACGGAATTGATGCCCCAAGAGCCGCAACCCAAAGTAAGAGACGGGGCCAACTTAAAGTTAAACAGGTCTCCAATCGCACCGTGGGAGGCTGGTGAATTGACCAGAATCCGGCAGGCGGGCATAGCCAGCTCGAACTTTCTCACATGTTCGACACCCAAGGCCGCATCTGTGAAAATAGATGCCGTGTGGCCCATGCCATCGTTGCCGATTAAGCAAAGGGCGGTGTCAAGGGCCGCATCAAAGCTTTTGGCTTTGTACATAGCCAAAACAGGGGAGAGCTTTTCTAAAGCAAAGGGTTCGCTGATCTCTGTGGACTTCACTTCACCCACGAGGAGTTTTGTATGGGCTGGTACTTTTACTCCGGCCATCTCGGCGATGGTTTTGGCAGCTTGCCCTACAATGCCGGTATTTAGCTTTCCGTCGATGACGAGAATCTTCCGCACCTTGTCGGTTTCCGTGGCACTCAGGATATGCGCGCCCCGGTCAATGAACTCTTGCTTGACTTGGGCATAGATATCTTCCGCCACGATGACGGCTTGTTCAGAGGCGCAAATCATGCCGTTGTCGAAGGTTTTGGATAAAATCACAGAGTTGACGGACATTTTCACGTCAGCGGTAGAGTCGATGATAACCGGTGTGTTCCCCGGCCCCACGCCAATGGCGGGTTTGCCGCTGGAATAGGCCGCTTTGACCATTCCCGGGCCGCCGGTGGCGAGGATACAGTCCGCACCCTGCATGGCACCGTTGGTGAGCTCTAAGGATGGGGACTCAATCCAGCCGATAATCCCCTCCGGGGCACCGGCCTTGACTGCCGCTTCTAGTAAAAGCCTTGCAGTCTCAGCGACGGCTTTCTTGGCCCGCGGCGGTGGGCTGATGAGCATTCCGTTGCGGGTTTTTAAAGCCAGCAAAATCTTAAAAATCGCCGTAGAGGTGGGGTTGGTCGCCGGGATAACAGCGGCCACCACGCCCAAGGGTTCTGCCACTTTCCGAATCCCGAAGGATGCGTCTTCTTCAATGACACCGCAGGTTTTGGTGTCTTTGTATTTATTATAGATATACTCGGCGGCATAGTGGTTTTTGATGACCTTGTCTTCCACAATGCCCATCCCGGTCTCTTCTGCGGCAATTTTTGCCAACGGAATCCGGGCATGGTTAGCCGCCAGAGCAACCGCTTTGAAAATGTTATCTACCTGCTCTTGAGAATATCCCCGGAACACCCGCTGGGCCGCACGAATCCGCTCAAACCCCGCTTGCAGAGCATCCAGATTGTCGATCGCTTGATAGTCACTCATGTTAAAACCCCTCTTGAATCGTTAATTTTTTAACATTATATATAAAATTATAACACGCATTTGCAAAAGTGCAAAGAGCAATACATGACAAAGTTCTGGCGGTATTATTTGTGTTTGTTGTGCATTGTATGCAAAGGTATTGGGGCGTGGTGCGTGTGGGGGATTGCACGCTGTTTCATACTGCCAACAAGCCCTACACATCAGGTTTTACCCCCGCCCTCTCCTGTCCCTTGACCCTGCCCATTGTCGCTATGGCACCCTGTTGGAAATTCAATAGAGCCAGATTTCTTTGTTGTATTTACACAAAAAAAGTTGGCGAATTTTATACGAATGGTGCATAGATATTTCTTTCCGTCCTATGATACAATCATGCCAATTCAGGCCAACCGCTTTACGCCCGATTTAGGTAGATTTATTATAGTATCACAAGCTGGTATCGTAAATTACTATTTAATGAAAGAGGAGAACCAATATGAAAAAAATTATGACGATGTTGCTACTTTTACTTGTATTCCTTTTGGGTGCTTGCAATACGTCTGATTCTGCGGCACCTTCTGCTCATGAAGAGGATTATCTCAGCGTACCTAATTCTTTTTCAGAGCCTCCGGAACGTGAGTTCGAGTATGAGTATTTTACCTTTGAAGAAACGTTGTTAGAGTTTCCGCCAACGGATGTGGTAATTGCACAGTATATCGGACACAGACCTTTCGGAGAAAATGCGACCGAGTTTGAGTTTATTGTTCTTGACCGAGTGCTGGGAAATGCCGCAGATAGAATTTTTGTATACGCAGAACGTACAAATGCAACTGTCACGGGAATTGATAGACCAGCTATAAAATGTCAAGCACAAATTTTATGATTTCGGAGGTGCCGGTAGATATGGACGATTTTCACGAAGGATAGCGAAAATGATATTGCAGAGTTTTCTGGCAACCGCCCCGAC